>NZ_JAIGQA010000238.1:0-10473 GCF_019733245.1 Streptomyces sp. WAC04114 | reverse complement strand
CCGCCCAGCCCTGGGACGGCATACGGGAGGCCCACGCCTTCGGCCCGCCGCCCCCGCAGGACCTCGGCAACCTGGGCGGCCCGGGCCTGCTCGACCTTCCCGAGGGCGACGACTGGCTCACGGTCAACGTCTGGACGCCCGAGCCCGACCCGGCGGCCCGCCGCCCGGTCATGGTGTGGATCTACGGCGGCGCCTACAAGCTCGGCCACTCCGGCAGCCCCGGCTACGACGCCCGGCACATCGCCGCCGACGGCGACGTGGTGGTCGTGTCCCTCAACTACCGCCTGGGCATGGAGGGTTTCGCGCACATCGAGGGAGCGCCCGCCAACCGCGGACTGCTCGACCAGGTGGCCGCGCTGGAGTGGGTGCGGGACAACGTAGAGGCGTTCGGCGGCGACCCCGACCAGGTCACGGTCTTCGGTGAATCGGCCGGCGCCGGCTCGGTCGCCTCGCTGCTCTCCATGCCGCGCGCGGCCGGGCTGTTCCGGCGGGCGATCGCCCAGAGCGTGCCGGGGACGTTCTTCTCCGACGCGCTCGCCCGGGACATCGGCACGGCCCTCGCCGCCGAGGTGGGTCTGCGCCCCACGGTCGCCGACCTCTCCACGATCGCCCCGCACCGGCTGACCTCGGCGGGCGAGACGCTGAGCGCCAAGATGCTCCAGCACATCGACCGCTGGGGTCAGGCGGCTCCCACGGTCACGCCGTTCGCCCCGGTCGTCGATGGCGAGGTCCTGCCGACGAGCCCGTGGCAGGCGCTGCGGTCCGGATCGGCGGCGGACATCGACCTCCTCGTCGGCCACAACCGCGACGAGTACCGCCTCTTCATCGCCCTGGCCGGACAGCTCGGCCAGATATCCGACGAGAGGGCGGCCTCGGCCCTGAGCCTCTTCGCCCCCAGCGGTGAACAGCCGTATCGCGACGCCTTCCCCGACGCCTCCCCGAGCGAGCTCTACGAACGCGTCCAGACGGACTGGCTGTTCAACATGCCGTCCCTGCACCTGGCCGAGGCGCAGCGCGCGGGCGGCGGCAGCGCGCACGTCTACGAACTGACCTGGCCGGCCCCGGGCAACGGCGGTGCGCTGGGTGCCTGCCACGCCCTGGACATCCCGCTGCTGTTCGGCACGTACGGGGCGGACCTGGGGCTGCTGCTGTTCGCGGGCGCGGAGCCGTCCGCCGAGGCCCTGGCGCTCTCGTCCCGCTTCCGTGCCTCCTGGACGTCCTTCGCGAGGTCGGGCGACCCGGGCTGGCCGGCGTACGACGACGAGCGGCGGCTGGTGCAGGTGCTGGACGCGGAGCCGGAGGTGCGGGCGTACCCGGAGGAGCGGTCGCGGCGGCTGTGGGAGGGGCACGAGTTCCTGCCCCTGCCGCTGCTGTGAGCCCGGGCCGCTACAGGTTGCCCATCGGTTCGATGTCCACCCGCACCGGCGTCCCCCACACCCGCAGCACCTCGTAGTCGGTGAACTCGTGCACCAGGCGGTACGCCATGGCGGCCCGGGGAGCCTTGCGCTGGGCGTTGATGAACAGTTCGGCCTCGCGTCGGTCCCGGCGCGGGGTGCCGCACAGCTGCCAGGTCTGACCGTTCCACAGCTCCGCCAGCCAGCGCTGCTGGGGCTGGGGACGGTCGCCGCGCACGCCGTAGCGGGACGGCGCGGGCTCGGCGGGCCGGTGCTGCGGGGCGGGCCCGTTGAACTCCGCCCGGCGGGCCGCCCTGCGCCGCGTCTCGCACAGCAGGCACAGATCCGGGGCGGCCTCGTCGACCGGGCCGTTCGGGTGCTCGGGGCAGCGGGTAGTGGGCGCGGCCGTGGTGACGCTGTCCTCCAGGAGGTCCAGGGCGCGCTTCAGATCGGCCTTGACCTCGTGCAGCTTGGCGTCCGGGGTGTCGGCGGACAGGGCCTCCCCGTGCTCCCCGAGCAGACGGAGGGCGCGGCCTAGGGCGGTCAGCTGGGCGTGGTTCATGAGTCCATTGTCGTCAGTCGGCGTAGTCGTGGCGTCGTCGGGACATCGCCGCTCGGATTCCGGCCGCGTGGGCGTGGACCGTGGGGGCGGAAAGGGGTGCGGCTGGTTGCGCGGGGGCGCGTTCGCCCCGGCATGCGCCGCAACGTCCCCCTGGCAGGGTTTCCGGACGCCCCGGGGCTCCGCAGTTCGCGCACTCCAGGACCCGCAGGGGTGGGCGTGGAGTGGGTGGGGGCGGAAGTTTGCTGGTCAGGCGGTTTCGGACCAGGGCGGCGGCGTGGTGGACGGGTGTCGGCAGGCCGGCGGTGAGGGCGCGCAGTACGTCTTCCTCCGAGGCGCCCCGCTCGAACCAGTCCGTCACGAGTGGGGCGAGGGTCGCGCAGTCTGCCTCGGAGAGGGAAAGGACGGGTGCCGTGCGGCCGAGGGCGGCCAGGAGGGTGTGGGCGCGGGAGCGGGTGGGGCGTGCCGCCTGAGGCCGTGGTGGCTCGCCACGGGTGAACGCCGTCCACCAGTCGTCGTCCCTGGCGGTACGGGACCACCACGATCGGGTGATCCAGCGGGAGCTGCCGTCGTCCGCCGTCACACACTCCCGGCCTCGGCGCAGGTGCCCTGCCTGCTGGATCCGGTTGAGGGCGGTGCCGAGGGCGCACTGTCCGTACGGGAGCTGCTTGGACAGCGTCTTTACGGAGATGTCCGCGCCGTCGGGGAGCCGGTCCAGGTAGCGGCGATGGCGGCTTCGCGGGGTGGGAGGTGGGCGAAGTCGTGGTTCGTGCGCGGGGGTTGCTCGGGGGTCGCGCGTTTGCCATAGCCGGGGTTGGCCATGGGGTGCGCGGACGGGGAGGCGGCACTAAAGTTGGCGTCAGCCATGGGATCGCTCTTTTCGGTCTCGATCTCGATGGTTAAGCCCCCGCAGGTGTTGGTAGCACCGGGCGGGGGCTGTTGCTTGTCGCGAGAACGTTAGAGGCAGGTGACTGTCCGTGGCAAACCGGCTGCGGCGCGTCAACTCACCGGGTGGGAGGGTGGGTTGAGACCCTCCATCCATTCCTTGAAAAGAGAGCTCGAAGCTCGGATCCCGAAGCTCAGGCCGTCTCGTCCTTGAGGTTCTCGACGAAAGCGGACCAGGCGGTGGCCCGGAACACGAGCTTCGGGCCGTGGGGGGTCTTGGAGTCGCGGACGGGGATGACATCGGGGAATGCCTGGGTGACTTCCAGGCAGTTGTCGCCGGTGCCGCCGCTGTAGCTGGACTTGTACCACTCAGGCGTGTTCCTCATGGTCGTAATCCTGCGCCATCGCATCGAGGAGGGCCAGGGACTTCTCAGGCGAGAGCGCCGAAGCCGTGAGGAGCTCGAAGTAGAGCCTGTAGCGCGCGACGGTGGCGGGGTCGTCCTCCAGTTGCCCGGTGTCGACCCCTTCCAGGTAGGCGAGTGGAGGGGCGTCGTCGAAGTCCATCACCCTGACGCACCCCTGCATCCCCGGGTGAGCCCCTGCGTCGAACGGCAGCACCTGAACGATGACGCGGTTCCCGCGGATCAGGCCGATGAGGTGGCGTAGAGCCGCCGCCATCACCTCCGGCCCGCCCGTCGCGCGGCGCAGTGCGGCCTCGTCAATCACCGTCCACAACAGAGGCTTTGTTGGATCGCGGAGAATTCGCGCCCGCTCCATCCGGCCTGTCACCAGCGCCTCGATGGCCTCGTCTGCCGCTGAGGGTTGGTAAGCGCGGCTGACGGCTCGTGTGTAGGCGGGTGTCTGGAGCAGTCCGGGAATCAGCATCGATGTGTACTCCCTGATGGCCGAGGCCTGGGTCTCCACCTCTGCTGCTTCTGCGAAGTGCGCGCGGTACTTGGACTTTGCCGCCGCCGCACAGTTTCGCTGGAAGAAATCCTCCGTCCCCAACACCTCGTCCAGCAACCGCGCATACTCCCGCTGCAGCCTCCGCGTCCCCGCCTCCAACTGCCCGATGAACGACCCGCTCACGAACAGCCGTTGGCCCAAGTCCTCCTGGCTGAGGCCGGCCTTCTCGCGGGCGTGGCGGAGTTCGGCGCCCAGGAGGGCCCGAGGGGAGGAGGACGGGTCGAGGTCCCTGGAACCGGGCATGGGCAACTCCCTGTCTTACAGATCGGTTGTTGGACCGCCGTATCTGGCCAGGTTAGAGACGCGTCGGCCACGCTGTGTGGTGAATCACCAACTCAGCGTGGAGGTAGGAACGGTGCGTTCGACCGAAGAGATCGTGCAGTCGCTGCGGGACGCCCTCGCCGGAGTCGGGGTCGTGCTGCCGTCGCTGGGCGTTGATCCCGTGACCGGCGCGAGCGACGAGCCGTACGCGCTGGTCGATCTGGGGCGCTGCAACGTACGGACGGCCGAGCACCTCACCGACGTACTGCGCTCGCTGCCCGCGCGGGAGGCACTGCGGGCGCGTGTGAGGCAGGTCAACCGGGCGCCGAAGCCGAGGTGAGGTGCGTCGACTCAGCCGTTGCGCTCCTCCACCGCGGAGGCGATGTCGTCGAGATCCTTCTCGATGGCCTTGCGCACGGCGCGCGCCCCCACGCCGCCGAGAAGCCTGGCGAGGAACCCCCGGGCACCGCCTCCCGGCTCCGCGCCGAACGTCATCCGTACCGTGGTCGCCGACGGACCGTCTGCCCGCAGCTGCCACTCCGAGACGTAATGGGTGCCCTGCGAGTCGGCCTCCACGACATAGCGATCGGGCGCCTCGCAGGCGGTGACCCACATCTCCTCGGTGGCCTCCTTGCCGAACATCCGCCGGGTCTCCCGCCACCGCGTGCCGACCTCGAAGCCGCCCTCGGTGAGGACCTCGACCCTCGTGACCCCGCTGAGCACGCGCTCCATGTCTGCGAGGTCCGTCAGGGCCCTCCACACGGCACTCTGCCCGGCGGCGATCCGCCGTTCCACGACGACGCTTCTGCTGCTCATACCCCCATGAAAGCACCGGGGGCCGACAATCGGTCGACGGCCCGGTGGCCCGGCGGCAGCACACCCCCTAGCGGCGGCACGCTCTCAGGGCCGCGCGCAGGTGGCCGTCGGACTCCTCCAGCAGCCTGGCCGCCGTCGGTCCGTCGACGTCGGCCAGCAGGGCGAGGATCGCGTTCTTGACCTCGCCGTCCGTGGCGGTCAGGGCCCGCTCGATGTCCTCCTCGGCGGCACCGGTGGCGAGGGCGACGATGCGGTGGGAGCGGGCGCGGAGCTTGTCGTTCGAGGCGCGGACGTCGACCATCAGGTTCCCGTAGGTCTTGCCCAGCCGGATCATCGTGATCGTCGAGATCATGTTGAGGACGAGCTTCTGCGCCGTGCCGGACTTCAGGCGGGTGGAGCCGGTGAGCAGTTCGGGGCCGACGACGATCTCGATGCCGTGGTCGGCGGCTGCGGCGAGCGGGCTGCCGGGGTTGCAGGCGAGGCCGATGGTGAGGCAGCCGCGGTCCCGGGCGTACTCGACCGCGCCGATGGCGTACGGGGTGCGGCCGGAGGCGGAGATGCCGACCACCGTGTCGTCGGGGGTCAGGGCGAGGGCCTCCAGGTCGGCCCTCGCCAGGTCCCGGGAGTCCTCCGCGCCCTCGACCGAGGTCACCATGGCGTCCGGGCCGCCCGCGATCAGGCCGACGACCCGGGAGGGGTCCGTGTTGAACGTGGGCGGGCACTCGGAGGCGTCCAGGATGCCCAGCCGGCCCGCCGTGCCCGCGCCCGCGTAGACCAGACGGCCGCCCCGGGCCATCCGCTCCGCGACGGCGTCGATCGCGGCGGCGATCTGCGGCAGCCGGGCCGCGACCGCCCCGGCCACGGTGGCGTCCTCGCCGTTCATCAGCCGGGCGATGTCGAGGGTGGGCAGCCGGTCGATGTCCGCGAGCTCCGGCCGGAAGGCCTCGGTGGTCAGGGACTCCAACTCGGTTCTGAGATCACGGGGGTGGGAGGTGGAGGTCATGAACGGCTCTTTCCGTGTCTTCCGGTGCTGGGCGGGGCGGCTGCCTCAGGAACGGTGCCGGTGGGCCAGCGCCTCGTACGACGCCGACAGCGCGGGCGCCGCCGTCTCGTACGTCCGCTGCGCCACCCCCACGAACAGGCAGTCCACCACGAGGAGCTGACCGGTCCGGGACGACATGGCCGCCGGACGCAGCTCGCTCTCGCGTGCGGTGGACGTGGTGAGGACATGATCGGCGTACTGCGTGACCGGGCCGGTCGGGCGGCCGGTGATCGCCACCGTCGTCGCCCCGCGCTCGAAGGCGACCCGCAGCGGCTCGATGACGTCCCCCGTCGACCCGGAGTGCGTGATGGCGATCGCGACGTCGCCCGCGCGCAGTTGCACGGCGTTGGTGACGGCGAGGTGCGGGTCGCTGTGGGCGTGCGCCATCAGCCCTATGCGCAGCAGCTTCTGCGTGAGGTCCTGGGCGACCAGGCCGGACGCCCCGACGCCGTACACATCGGTGCGGCGGGCCGTGGTCAGGGCGGTGACGGCCGCGCCCAGTTGGACGGTGTCGAGCCCGGCGGCGGTGTCGGCGAGGGTCTGCTGCTCGTCGTAGGCGAGCTTGGCGACCACGTCGGAGATCGGGTCGTCCACCGCGATGTCCGTGGTGATGGCGGGGGCGCGGCCGGACTGCTGCTGCGCGGCGAGCCCGGCGAGGGCCAGGCGCAGGTCCCGGTAACCCGGATAGCCCAGCAGGCGGGCGGTGCGTACGACGGTCGCCTCGCTGGTGCCGGTGAGCTCGGCGAGGCCGGTGACCGTGAGGGCCGCGCAGCCGGCCGGGTCGCCCGCGACGGCCTCGGCGACGCGCTGCATGGACCGCGTCATCGACGGGCCCAGCGTACGGACCTTGGCCGCGAGGGCGGCCGGGGCGGGCGGGGCGCCGCTCGCGCCCGAGGGGCCGCCGCGCTCGCGGGCGAAAATTTCCTTCACGTCTCGGGTCACGATTGAAAGATATTTTCGGGGCGGCGTTCGGGTCAAGAGTGCGCACAATGGGTGCATGGATCCCATCAGCCCCCTGGAGCAGGCGCTGCACGCCGCGCGCGCCCTCGTGCTGGCCGACCTCGTCGCGGGACGCGTCGCCGACGCCGATGTCGTCTCCCTGGTCGAGGAGTCCGTCAAGCAGCGCCGATGGTGGGTCGAGCAGTGGCCCGAGGGCGCCCGGTACGTGGCCGGCCTGGTCGCGCAGGACGTCCAGGACTCCCTGCTGGAGCGCTACGGCCGCTGGCCGCTGTGCCCGGTGTGCGGCGCGGGCGAGCCGCACGCCCTCGACGTGGAGCCGGAGTTGGGGCCCGACCCGCACTGGGTGTGCAGCGAGGCGGGCGTGAAGGTCGCCGCCGTGGGATCGCTGGGCGAGGCCATCGGCGGGCCGGCGTCCTCGTGAGGCCCGTGTGACGATCTACATCGACCCGCCGGCCTGGCCCGGCCACGGCCGCCTGTGGTCCCACCTCGTCAGCGACGTCTCCTACGAGGAACTGCACACCTTCGCCGCCGGCCTCGGCGTCCCCCGCCGGGCCTTCGAACGCGACCACTACGACATCCCCGACCGGCGCTACGCCGACGCGGTGCGGGCCGGGGCGGTGGAGGTCAGCAGCCGCGAGGTGGTGCGGCTGCTGCACGCGTCCGGGCTGCGGCGGCCCAAGGGGCGTTATCCCTCGCCGGGACCGCGCAGCTCGTAGGTCAGGTGCTCGGGGTCCTCGGCGACCTGGGTGAAACCGGCCCGCGCGAGCACGTTCTGCGAGGGCGTGTTGCCCCGCTCGACGTTCGCGACGACGGTCCGCACCTCGGGCCGGTCCAGCGCCCAGCCGGTCAGCGCGCGCAGCGCCTCGGTGGCGTAGCCGTGGCCGCGGGCGCCGTCGACCAGGTCGTAGCCGACCTCGACCCGGCCCGCCCCGTCCGGGACGCCGTGGAAGCCCATGGCGCCGATCGCGCGCTCGTCCTCGCGCCGGACCAGCACGTACATGCCCCACTCCGGCCGGTGGACCCCGTCCTCGTACTGCTTGTACACCAGTCCGGCGCCGACCCGGGTGCCCTCGACCGGGCCGCCCTCGATCCACTCGAAGCCGCCGTCGCCGACCGTGGACAGATCGGTGGCCGCGGCCGGGGTGACGCCCTGGAGCGTGATCCGCTCGGCGTCGATCACCAGGTTGTTGTTCCAGCGCCACTCGGTGAGCGGGGCGCGGCCGTCGAGCTCGCCGCGACCGGTGGCCCACAGCAGGGTCGGCCACGGGGCGGGTCCCGGCTGGACGTGCGGGAAGATCCGGCCGAGCACGAAGTCGCACAGCTCGGGCGCCGGTTCGTACGACAGGCCCAGCCCCTCGGCGATGTCGTGCGTGTGCAGCAGCACCTCGACCACGCCCATCGCGGCGAACCCCTCACGGTTCGCGCTGCGGAACGGATACGGATGGAAGGCCCGTACGTGCCGCGGGGCGGTGCGGATCGCGGCGGCGAGCAGGGCACCCGTCGTGCCGATCACCCGCAGCACGTCCCCGTTGCCCGAGTTCTCCTCCATCGACAGCTCGAACGGCGAGTACCCGTCCTGTTCCCGCCCCGCCAACTGGCCCGCGTACGCGACGAGGCACTCGGCGACGTGCACCGCCGTCTCCCGGCAGTCCCACTCCAGCCGCCCGGCCCGCGCCCCTTCCCAGTCCCGCTCCGCGACCGCCCCCAACAGCCCCACGCACTCGGCGACGGCCTGCTCCACCTGTTCGGCTCCCGTTGTCCACATGGTGGGCAGCCTACGAGGCGTCCTGGGGCGGGGGCGACAGCATTTCCAGCTCGGCGGTGAGGTTGTAGCGGGCCGTGGCCTCCCACTTCGCGGCGCCGTACGGCGTCCTGAACAGGTGTGGGAGGTCCAGGAGTTGGCGCAGGATCGCGGCGCGGCCCTCGCGGAAGGCGTCGCTCGGGACGAAGTGGTACTCCTCGCGGACGGCCGTGGTGTAGGCGGCGTACGCCGACGGGGGCGAGGCGAGGATCGCGAGGTCGGCGTCGCACAGGACCTGGCCGTCGGGGTCGTCGTCGGCCGGGTCGTGGGTGACGGTGAGCCGGACCAGGCGGGCCACCTCGGCGGTCTTCGCGTCCGGGACGCCGGCTTCCGCGAGGGCCCGTTCGGCGAGGCGGGCCGAGCGCTCCTCGTTCTCGGAGCGGTCGGGCAGGTAGACCGCGTCGTGGAACCAGGCGGCCATCCGGACCACGTCCGGGTCGCGTGCGTACCGCTCCAGTTCGTCGACACGGTCCAGGACCGCCGTGAGGTGCTCGACCGTGTGGTAGCGGCGCTGCGGCTCCTGCCAGCGGGTGAGCAGGGCCTCGGCGTACGGCGCCGGGTCCGGGCCGCCGGCCGGGCCCCGGGCCGCTTCCAGAGTGCGGGCGAAGCGGGTGCGCAGGGAGTGCGAGGAGTCGAGGTCGGACATGGGGGCATTCTCCCGCCGGGACGGGTCGGGCACCTAGCGTGGGGGGATGACGACTCCTGCTGATGTTCCTGATGTACGGAACCCCGAGCAGCCCGGGCGGTTGCTGACGATCGAGCGTGAGGCGCTGATCCCGCTGCTGCGGGGCCGGGCCGGGGAGGACTTCGCGCGGCCCGTCGCCGCGTGTCCGGGCTGGACGGTGCGGGACGTGCTGGCGCACAGCTCGGCCACGCTGACGCGCGTGGTGGAGGGCCGGTTCGAGGAGGGCGTGTTCTCGCCCGAGGCCAACGACCGGGACATCGCCGAGCGGGCCGGCTGGAGCGACGCGCAGGTCGTCGACGAGCTGGAGCGGGGGATGGGGGCGGCCGGGCCCGTGATCGCCGGGGCCGACGGGAAGCTGGACGGTCTCGCCCTCGGGGAGTGGGTGCACGCCGGTGACGTGCGCGAGGCCCTCGGGGAGCCGGGGGCGTACGGCGGGGCCGGGCTGCCGGACGCGCTCGCGCTGCTCGCGCGGATCACCCGCGAGCGGGGGCACGTGGCGGTGCACGCCGACCTCGACGACCTGGACGAGCCGCTGCGGCTGGGGCAGAGCGGCGGGGAGCGGCCCCCGGGCCGTTTCATCGGAGACGGGCCGACGCTCGTACGGCTGTACGCGGGGCGGCCGGTCGACGGGGTTCCGGCGTTCGAGCTGGCCGGGGTGGAGGCGAAGGAACTGAACATCTTCGGTTGAGCCCGCCCCCGGGGCGTCGGAGGCGGCGTGGATGGGCAGCGTAGTCTTGATTGGACTAGACCTGTCATCTGAAACGCCGACGCATGCCGACGAAGGGGCCCCATGAGCAAGCGTGCAGTCCTGGAGGTGATCGCCCTCGGAGTCGAGGACGCGGTCGCCGCCCAGGAGGGAGGCGCGGACCGCCTCGAGCTGGTCACCGACATGGCGGCCGACGGGCTCTCGCCGTCGGCCGCCACCGTCGCCGGGATCCGGCGTGCGGTCGACATCTCCCTGCGGGTGATGATCCGGCTGGCGGACGGGTTCGCGGCGGGGGATGTCGAACGGCTGGTGCGGGTGGCCGGTGAGCTGCGTGAGGCCGGGGCGGAGGAGTTCGTGCTGGGGTTCCTCGATGCCGGGGGTGTGGTCGATCTGGGGGC
>NZ_JAIGQA010000237.1:0-10673 GCF_019733245.1 Streptomyces sp. WAC04114 | reverse complement strand
CTCAAGGGGCAACTCCCACCCGCCCCCACAAGAGGCGCGGGCCGCACTGCAGCCGACCGCCCCACCCGAGGCGCGGCCCGCCCGGCGGGGGAACGCCCGGCACGACGCGCGCGCTCGGTGTCGGAGGGCTCGGCCAGTCAGTCTGCGGCTGGTGCGGAGACGCCGGCTGGCGGTGCGGAGACGCCGACCGGCGGTGGGGAGACGCCCAGCCGCGGGGCAGGGACGTCGGGCGGCGGCACTCCGGCCGGCGGTGCGGCGGCTGCGGCTGGTCCGCGTCGGACGCGTTCTGCCGCTGAGGGCTCGGCCAGTCAGTCCACCCGAGGTGAGTCGACCGCTCCGGCTTCGGCGTATCCTCGGCGGGCCCGTTCAGCCGCTGAGGGCTCCGCAAGTCAGTCCACGCCAGGCGAGTCGACCCCTCCGGCTTCGCCGGGGCCCCGGCGCAACCGCTCGGCGTCGCAGGGGTCGGCGAGTCAGCAACCCGGCGGCCCTGCCTCCCCGGAGCCCGGCCCCGCATCCCCGGCGACCGCCCCCGAGTCCGTGACGCCCGGTTCCGCATCCCCGACCTCCGACGCCCCCTGGCACCACGCCCGCCCGGCCTTCGACGAAGAGCCGTCGAGTACGCCCGAGAGCCCGGCCGCGCCGGAGTCGTCGAGTACGCCCGAGGGCCCGGCCGCACCGGAGTCGTCGGGCACGCCCGAGAGCGCGGACGCCACGGATGCCCAGGACTCGGCGACCGGGCCACAGCCCACGGACGACGACGTGAAGCCCGCCGCCGACCCGGGCAAGCCCGAGAACTCCGACAACCCAGACAACTCCGAGAACCCTGACAACCCCCAGGATCCCGCAGGAGGCCCGCAGTGAACGACGTGCTCGACGTCGCCCTGCGACTCCTGGTCGTCTTCGTCGTCTTCCTCACCCTCCCTCTGGTCATCGGTCAGACCGAACACAAGGTGATGGCCCACATGCAGGGCCGCCTCGGCCCCATGTACGCCGGCGGCTTCCACGGCTGGGCCCAGCTGATCGCCGACGGCGTGAAGTTCGCGCAGAAGGAGGATGTCGTCCCCGCGGGCGCCGACCGCCGCATCTTCCAACTCGCCCCCGCCGTCGCCCTCCTGCCGTACCTCCTCGTCCTGCTCGCCATTCCCATCGGCCCCGGTGAGGGCGCCGTCGGCCAGGTCATCGACGCGGGCGTCTTCTTCGTCCTGGCCGTCATGGGCGTCGGCGTCCTCGGCTCGCTCATGGCCGGCTGGGCGTCCGCGAACAAGTTCTCCCTCCTCGGTGGCCTGCGTACCGCCGCCCAGCTCCTCGCCTACGAGCTGCCGATGCTGCTGACCGCCGCCTCGGTGGCGATGGCGGCCGGCACCGTCTCCCTCCCCGGCATCCTCGACGCCTTCGAGTGGTGGTGGCTGCCCTGGCAGATCGTCGGCGCGATCGTCTTCTTCGTCGCCGGCCTCGCCGAACTCCAGCGCCCTCCCTTTGACATGCCCGTCGCCGACTCGGAGATCATCTTCGGCGCGTACACGGAGTACACCGGCCTGCGCTTCGCTCTCTTCCTCCTCGCCGAGTACGCCGGAATCGTCGTCCTGTGCGGCCTCACCACCGTCCTCTTCCTGGGTGGCTGGCACGGCCCCTGGGGTGCCGACGGACTCGGCTGGGTCTGGACCCTGCTGAAGACCGCCGTCCTGGCCTTCCTCGTGATCTGGCTGCGCGTCACCTACCCTCGCCTGCGCGAGGACCAGCTCCAGAAGCTGGCCTGGACCCTCCTCGTCCCCCTCTCCCTCGCCCAGATCGCCCTCACCGGCATCGTCAAGGTGGTGATCCAGTAACCATGGCTGCGTCTCTCCCGCCCTCCCGGCCCCGCATCCCCGGCAGTGGCCTTGCCAAGGGCCTGGCCGTCACCCTCCGCACGATGACGAAGAAGTCCGTCACCGCGCAGTACCCGGACGCCCAGCCCGACCTCCCGCCCCGCACCCGCGGTGTGATCGGACTGTTCGAGGAGAACTGCACGGTCTGCATGCTGTGCGCCCGCGAGTGCCCCGACTGGTGCATCTACATCGACTCCCACAAGGAGACGGTCCCGGCGGCGACCCCGGGCGGCCGCGAGCGCAGCCGCAACGTCCTCGACCGCTTCGCCATCGACTTCTCCCTGTGCATGTACTGCGGTATCTGCATCGAGGTCTGTCCTTTCGACGCCCTGTTCTGGTCTCCCGAGTTCGAGTACGCCGAGACCGACATCCGCGAACTCACCCACGAGCGCGACAAGCTCCGCGAGTGGATGTGGACCGTCCCGGCCCCGCCTGCCCTCGACCCCGGCGCGGAGGAACCGAAGGAACTCGCCACCGCCCGCAAGACCGCCGGCAAACTCGCCGCCCAACAGGCTCCGCCGGCCACCGAACCCCACGCCGACGAGCAGGCCCGCGCCGCCGAGCAGCCCACCCGGCCGCAGGGCGACTCCAAGCAGCAGACCGATCAGCCGAAGCCGGACCGCCCGAAGCCGACCGACGCGACGCCCGATCAGCCGAAGCCCGATCAGCCGAAGCCGGGTCAGGAGGGCTCGGAATGACCCTCGCCATAAGCGCCGCCCTTCTTGCGGCGGGCCCGGGCCCGACCCCCGGTGCCGCCGCCGGAACGCACGGCTTCCTCTCCCCGACCGGCGTCGAGATCGCCTTCCTCCTGGTCGGCCTGGTGACCTTCGGCGCCGCGCTCGTCACCGTCACCACCCGGCAGCTGGTGCACGCCGCCCTGTGGCTGGTGGTCACCCTCGGCGGTCTCGCCGTCGAATACCTTCTGCTCACCGCCGAGTTCATCGCGTGGGTGCAGGTCCTCATCTATGTCGGCTCCGTCGTCGTCCTCCTCCTGTTCGGTCTGATGCTCACCAGAGCCCCCATCGGCCGCTCCCCGGACGCCGACTCCGGCAACCGCTGGGCCGCCCTCACCGTGGCGGTCGCCGCTGCCGCCGCCCTGGTCTGGGTCGTCGTCGACGCGTTCCGCACGACCTGGATCGACCTGGACGGCCCCGCCGCCGGCTCCACCGAGGCCACCGGCGCCAGCCTCTTCCAGAACTGGGTCCTGCCCTTCGAGGCCCTCTCCGTCCTCCTCCTCGCCGCCCTGGTCGGCGCGATCGTCCTGTCCCGCAAGGCGAAGGCTGAGTCGAGCTCTCCCTCCGTGAACGGCCCGGGTGTCACCAAGAGTTCCCGGCCGGTCACAGAAAGTTCGGGAAGTTCCGAGCAGGAAGGTGCCCGCTGATGCACCTCGCCTATCCCGCCGTGCTCTCCGCGCTCCTCTTCTGCACGGGCCTGTACGGCGTCCTGGCCCGCCGGAACGCGATCCTGGTCCTGATGTCGGTCGAGCTGATGCTCAACGCTGTCAACCTCAACCTGGTCGCCTTCGACGTCTGGCTCAGCCGGACCGCCGAGGAGACCCTCCACTCCGGCCAGGCCCTCACCCTGTTCACCATCGCCATCGCCGCAGCCGAGATCGGCATCGGCCTGGCGATCGTCCTCGCCGTCCACCGCAACCGCGGCACCGCGGACATCGACAAACTCCGCGACACCTCAGAGCGGCACGACCCAGACGACCCCGACCACGACGCCCGCCCGGCGGGGCAGTCCGACGAGGGCCAGAAGGCTGAGGCCACCGCGTGACCACGACCACCCTCGCCGTCCTCGTCCCCCTCCTTCCGTTCCTCGGCGCCGTCGCCGGCCTGCTCCTCGGCCGCTCGGCACCGGGCTTCGTCCGCCCGCTCGCGGTCCTGCCGACGCTCACCTCCCTGGTGCTCGCCGCGCTGGTCGCCGTACGCCAGGGCGGTGGCGCGGCCGTCGACTCGGCCACGGAACTCACCCCCACCGGCTCGGTGCCGATCGAGCTCGCCCTGCACATCGACGGCTTCGCCGCGCTCGTAGCCGTCCTGGTCGGCCTGGTCGCCTCCTGCGTGCAGATCTACTCGACGGGCTACCTGCGCGACGACCCGCGCTACCCCTCCTACGCCGCCCTCGTCTCCCTGTTCACCTCCGCGATGTTCCTGGTCGTCTACTCCGGCGACCTGATCGTGCTGCTGGTCGGCTGGGAAGTCATGGGCATCTGCTCCTACTTCCTGGTCGGCCACTACTGGGAGACCCCGGAGGCCCGCGCCGCCTCCCTCAAGGCCTTCCTGGTCACCAAGCTCGGCGACGTCCCCTTCCTCATCGGCCTGTTCGCCCTGGCCACCGACGCCGGTTCGTTCCGCATCACCCGGATCCTCGGCACCGTCGCGAGCGGCGGACTCGACCACCCGACGCTGATCGCCCTGCTGCTCCTCGCCGGTGTGGCGGGCAAGTCCGCGCAGTTCCCCCTGCACACCTGGCTTCCCGACGCGATGGCGGGCCCGACCCCCGTCTCCGCGCTGATCCACGCCGCGACGATGGTCGCCGCCGGTGTCTACTTCATCGCCCGGCTCCTTCCGGTCTTCGAGGCCTCCCAGGCCGCGATGGTCGTCCTCGCCGTCATGGCCGCCGTGACGATGACCGGCTCGGCACTCGCCGCGCTCGCCCAGGACGACATCAAGCGCGTCCTCGCCTACTCGACGATCGGCCAGCTCGGCTACATGACCGGCGCCCTCGCCGTCGGCGACCGCGGGGCCGCCGTCTTCCACCTCCTGTCCCACGGCGCCTTCAAGGCGCTGCTGTTCCTCGCGGCCGGCGTGATCATCCACGCCGCCGGGACCAACTCGCTCGCCGCCATGTCCCGTATGCGGAACCTGCGCGACCGCGTCCCCGACGCCTACTGGACGATGACCGTGGCGCTGCTCGCGCTCGCCGCGATCCCGCCGTTCAGCGGCTTCTTCTCCAAGGAGGCCGTCCTCGGCGTCGCCGAGCACGTCGTCACCGGTCACACCGAGCACGCCCCCGCCGCGGCGGGCTGGGTCGTCCTCGTCGCCGGTCTCGTCGCGGCCGTGCTCACCGCCGCCTACGCGATGCGCCTGTGGCTGCTGGCCTTCCGGGGCCGGGGCATCGAAGCCCCCGATCACGGCCGGCAGCCGCTGACGATGACCGTCGTGCTGTGGGTGCTGGCCATCCCCTCCCTGGCCCTCGGCGGGTTCACGTTCCGCCTGCTGCCCGACTGGTTCGACGGCCGCGACCTCGGCCCGACCCTGACCACCTCCGTGCTCGGCACGGGCTTGGCCCTGGTCGGCGGGATCGTCACCTACGCCGCCTGGCGGCACACCACCGCGCTCACCGCCCGTGTCCCGCTCGGCGCGGTCGCGGCCCACCCGGAAGGCGACGCCGCCCAGGTCGAGGCTGAGGCCATCGCCACGCACGTGCCGGCCTACGGGGACATCGCCTACGCGCCCGACCCTGCCGACCCGGGGCGCCTGCTGCTAGGCCCCCTGCACCGGCACGCCGCCGCCGGCTTCCACCTGGACGCCGTCTACTCGGCCCTCTTCGTCCGCCCCGTCCAGGCCGGCGCTAGCCTCGTCCGATTCCTCGACCGCGAGGTCGTCGAGACCTACGTCCGCGGCGCGGGTGCGCTGCCCCGCTGGCTCGGCGCAGCCGTACGACGCGCCCAGACCGGCAACGTCCAGACCTATGTGAGCGCGCTGCTCGCCGGCACCGTCGTCCTCGCGGTCGCCGTCGTCCTCGCCACCACGGGAGCGTGAGCAGGCGTGATCGATATAAACGAGTCCGTGATGCAGTTCCTTCTGGCGTTCGTCGTCGTCGGGCCGCTCCTCGGTGCCGCCGCCGCTCTCCTGCCGGCCCCACCCGGGCTGAAGGGGAAGTCACCCGAGCAGGCCGTGCTCCGGCACGGTGTCACCGTCACCGGCGCGGTCCTCATCGCCGCGATCGCCCTCGCGCTCGGCTTCGACCACGACCAGCCGTCGAAGATGCAGGCCAGCACCGACATCAGCTGGGTCCCCGCACTCGACGTACGCATCCACCTCGGCATCGACGGCATCTCCCTCCCCCTCCTGGTCCTGACCGCGCTGCTGACCTTCCTCTGCGCGCTCTACTCGTACTTCAAGATGCCCGCGGGGCCGACTCCGAAGGCTTTCGTCGCCCTGCTGCTCGTCCTCGAGTCCGGCACACTCGCCACCTTCGCCGTCCTCGACCTGGTGCTGTTCTTCCTCGCCTTCGAGATGGTCCTCATCCCGATGTACTTCCTCATCGCCCGCTGGGGCGGTGAGGGCCGGAGCCAGGCCGCGTGGCGATTCATCCTCTACACGCTGCTCGGCTCCGTGATCATGCTGCTCGGCCTGCTCCTGATCGGAATCAAGGCGGGCACGTTCGACATGGTGGCACTCGCCACTGACAACGGCCGGTCGTTGACCACATCCGTGCAGGTCATCGCCGTTCTATCGGTCGGCGTGGGGCTCGCGGTGAAGACGCCGATGTGGCCGTTGCACAGCTGGCTGCCCGACGCCCACACCGCAGCGCCGACCGTCGGCTCGGTCCTCCTGGCCGGTGTCCTGCTGAAGATGGGTACGTACGGATTCGTCCGGATCCTGCTGCCCATCGCACCGGACGGATTCCGCACCTTCGCGCCCTACCTCGCCGCCCTGGCCGTCGTCGGCATCATCTACGGATCGCTGGCCTGTCTGGCCCTCGCCAAGCAGGGCGCGAAGGGCGACCTCAAGCGCCTCATCGCCTACTCCTCCGTCGGCCACATGGGCTTCGTCCTGCTCGGCATCGCCACGATGACCCCGACCGGCGTGAACGGCGCCCTGTTCGCCAACATCGCCCACGGCCTCATCACCGGCCTGCTCTTCTTCCTGGTCGGCGCCCTGAAGGACCGCACCGGCACCACCGACCTCGACACCCTCGCCGAGGAGACCGGAGCCGCCCTCTACGGCAAGGCCCCGCGCCTCGGTGGCCTGCTCGCCTTCGCCGCCGTCGCCTCGCTCGGTCTGCCCGGCCTGGCCGGCTTCTGGGGCGAGATGCTGGCCCTGTTCGGCGCGTTCCAGCCGGCGGAGGGCCTCAGCCGCCCCGCCTTCCTCACTTTCATGGCGATCGGCGCGTTCGGCACCCTCCTGACGGCCGCCTACCTGTTGATCGTGGTCCGCCGCGTCTGCATGGGCGCGCTGCCCCAGGACGCCCCCAAACTCACCGACGTGCGCTCCTACGAGTTCGCGGCGTGGACCCCGCTCGTCGTCCTCACCGTCGTCGCGGGCCTGTGGCCCAAGGCACTCCTCGGCCTGAGTGACCCGGCCGTCCAGCAGCTCCTCGCAGGAGGCACCCGATGAGCTCCCCGGCCCAGCCCCTGGCCGCCTCGCTGGTCCAGTCCGTCGACTGGCTCGCGATCGCCCCGCCCACCATCGTGGCGGTGGTCGGACTCGTCGTCCTGGTCGCCGACCTGTTCGTCGCCGAGCACCGCAAGACCCTGCTCGGCTGGACGTCGGTGGCGGGCCTGGCCGCCGCCACGGTGATGCTCCTGCCCCTCCTGGACGGCGACCGCAGCACCTTCTGCCTGACCGGCGACGTCGCCGTGTGCAGCTACACGGCCGACCGCTTCACCCTGGTCATCCAGTTCCTGGTCCTCGGCGGCGCCCTCCTCGCCGCCCTCCTGTCGGTCACCGCGCTGAAGGACGCCCGCAAGGAGCTCCCCGAAGGCGAGTACTGGTTCCTGCTGCTGTCCTCCGCGGCCGGCGCCGCGCTCCTGCCCGCCTCCCGCGACCTCGCGACCCTGATCGTCGCCCTGGAGGTCGCTTCCCTGCCCGCCTTCGCGCTGGTCGGCCTCAAGTACGGCGATCGGAAGTCCTCCGAGGCGGCGCTGAAGTTCTTCCTGTCCTCCGTCACCGCGACCGCGGTCAGCCTCATGGGCATCAGCTTCGTGTATGCCACCACGGGGACCCTGTACCTCACCCAGGTCGCCGACCGTATCCAGGACGTCGACGGGCAGTTCCACACGCTCGCCCAGACCGGCGTCGTCCTCACCCTCGTCGGGTTCGCCTTCAAGACGGCCGCCGTGCCTTTCCATTTCTGGGTGCCAGACACCTATGTGGGCGCGCCCCTGCCGATCGCGGCCTACCTGTCGGTCATCGGCAAGGCGGTCGGCTTCAGCGGCCTGATCCTCGTCACCGTCGTGGCCCTCCCGTCATACGCCGACGTGTGGGGCCCCGCACTGGTGGTCCTGGCCGCGCTCACCATGACCGTGGGCAACGCCGGAGCTCTGCGTCAGCAGGCCACGCGCGCGTACAGCGCGGTACGCCTGCTCGCCTGGTCCTCCGTCGGCCAGGCCGGCTACCTCCTGGTGCCGATCGCAGCCGCCGCGTACTCCGGGGACGCCGAGAAGTCGATCGGCTCCACCGTCGCCTACGCCCTGATGTACGGCGCCGTGAACCTCGGCGCCTTCGCCGTGGCCGCGCTCGTCGGCAGGACGAAGATCCTCAACCGGGTCGCCGATTATCGCGGCCTGTACGCGTCCAGCCCCCTGTCCGCCCTGCTCCTGGCGTTCTTCCTGCTGTGCCTCGCCGGGCTGCCGCCGGGCATCATCGGTCTCTTCGCCAAGGTCACCGTCTTCTCGGCGGCCGTCGACGCCGGCCTCGGCTGGCTGGCCGTGGTCATGGCCGTCAACGTCGTCATCGCGCTCTTCTACTACCTGCAGTGGACGGCCCTGCTCTTCCGCACCCCCGAGGGTGAACCCGAAAAGCACCGCGTGCCTGGCCCGGTCACCGCCGCGATCGCCCTCACCGGCGTCCTCGGCATCGCCCTGTCCGGCGCACCCCAGCTGGTCCTGCGCTTCACCGACACCGGGCTTTTCTGAACCGATTCCGGGCACCGGCCTGTTCTGAACCGATTCCGGGCACCGGCCTGTTCTGAACCGCTCCGGAGTCCGGAAAACCGGCCGCTTACACCGCGCGCGTGCGGGGCACTCGCCCCCCACGCGCGCGTGCCGTTTCCCGGCGCCGTCACCCGGACGGTCCACACCCGCCGCCGCACGCGCAAGGGAACTAGTGCCTCCCGCCTGGCGTTGACCAGTACGGGAAGGTCCACTGGATGTGAGACGCGGCACCAGTGGCACCGCAGACACAGCAAGCGAGGGTCCCCTGCCGCACCACTAGGAGGGCGTACCGTGCACCGCCGGCACAACGGGCTCAGGACAGCGATCCTCCTGGGGGGACTGTCCGCACTCATCATCGTCATCGGCAGCTTCTTCGGCCGTATGGGGCTCGTCATCGCCGTCCTGGTCGCACTGGCCACCAACGCGTACGCGTACTGGAACAGCGACAAACTGGCACTGCGCGCCATGCGCGCCCGTCCGGTGAGCGAGTTCGAGGCCCCGGCGCTCTACCGCATGGTCCGCGAGCTCTCCACCCAGGCCCGCCAGCCCATGCCCCGCCTGTACATCTCCCCGACTGAGGCACCCAACGCCTTCGCCACGGGGCGCAACCCGCGCAATGCCGCCGTGTGCTGCACCGACGGCATCCTGCGCCTGCTGGACGAGCGCGAGCTGCGCGGCGTCATCGGCCACGAGCTCAGCCACGTCTACAACCGGGACATCCTCATCTCGTCCGTCGCAGGCGCCCTCGCCTCCGTCATCATGTTCCTGGTCAACTTCGCCTGGCTGATCCCCATCGGACGCTCGGACGACGATGACGGCCCCGGCCTGCTCGGCATGCTGCTGATGATGATCCTGGGCCCGCTCGCCGCCTCCCTCATCCAACTGGCCATCAGCCGCTCCCGGGAATACGAGGCGGACACCTCCGGCTCCCAGCTCACCGGCGACCCGCTTGCCCTCGCCAGCGCTCTGCGCAAGCTCGAAATGGGCACCAAGCAGCTCCCGCTGCCGCCCGAGCCGCGCATCGAGACCGCCAGCCACATGATGATCGCCAACCCGTTTCGGCCCGGCCAGGGCCTCTCCAAGATGTTCTCCACACACCCGCCGATGGCGGAACGCATCGCCCGGCTCGAGAAGATGGCAGGTGGGAACCGGTGAGGACCATACTCAACGTCATATGGCTTGTCCTGAGCGGCTTCTGGCTGTTCCTCGCCTACATGCTCGCGGGCCTGCTGCTCTGTATCACGATCATCGGCATCCCGTTCGGCATCGCGGCCTTCCGCATCGGCGTCTACGCCCTGTGGCCCTTCGGGTACACGACGATCGAGCGACGTGACGCTGGCGCGCCGTCCTGCGTGGGCAACGTGCTGTGGCTGGTGCTCGCGGGCTGGTGGCTCGCCCTCGGCCACATCGCCACCGGCATCGCCCTGTGCGTCACCATCATCGGCATCCCGCTGGGCATCGCCAACTTCAAACTCATCCCCGTCTCGCTGCTGCCGCTCGGCCGCGACATCGTGCGGACGGACGAGCCGTTCGCGGTGCGCTGACGGAAGGGCCGCCGACCCGCCGACGAGGCCCTGTTTCTCCACAGGCCTGGGGTTATCCACAGGCCCGCCCGGTTGTCAGCGGTGGCCTGCATGATGAACCCATGACCACGACCAAGCAGTTACCGGCCCGTATGACGGCCAAGACCCACAACACTCGCCCTCGGGCCACCACTTCAAGCTCCGCGTCGGCCGCCCCTGCGAAGAGGGCAAGGAGACCCGGGCCAGGAGGCCTGGAAGAGCCCGGTTCGACAGGCCCCTGAGGGCCCGGCCATCCCGGCCGGTACCGGAGGGACCCTCGCCTCACCCCGGCCTTTAGCGGAGGGGGCCCCATCCCGACCCGTAGCGGAGGGACCGCCGGCCCTACCCCCTCCCCGC
>NZ_JAIGQA010000236.1:0-10819 GCF_019733245.1 Streptomyces sp. WAC04114 | reverse complement strand
TGCGGGAGGTCGACTGAGGACGTCCAGGGCGGGCCGGCCGCCCGCCCTGGACGTCCTCAGTCGACCTCCCGCACGCGTGCATCGGTCCGCTCGGCGATCTCGCGGACCCCCTTGGCGACGTTGTCCGAGAGCTCGCCGAGGACGGCGTCGACGGCGGTGAGGAGGGCGCCGGCCTCCTCAGGGCGGCCCGCGTCGGCCAGGGCGAGGGTGAGCCGGTAGTGCTCCTCGGCGGTGAAAGGCAAGACAGTGTGGGCGGTCGTGGGCACCGCGTCGAGTGGTCGCGGAGGCACCCTACGGCAGGCGCCCCACCGAGCTGCCGGTCTGCCGCCGAGCCCGTGAGCACGGGCCCCATGCGGGCGACAACGACTCACCGGACCGACGACCCACCGGACGCCTCGGACCGGTCGCACTCGGACTTCCGCTTCGTGCGGCCGAAGAGGTTCGTTCGGTTGCCGGAAAGCGGCATGTGACCCGTAGGGTCGCGGAGATGACGGACGATCAGCAGCAGGAGCAGGCCGTGGCGGGCGCTTGGGCGAGGATCGAGAAGTGGCTGGAGCAGCACGCTCCGCGCTCCTACCGGATGCTTCCCGTGCCTGCCCCGGAGGCCGACATCCGTGAGGTCGAGCAGGAACTCGACCTCACCGTCCCACCAGGCCTCAAGGCGCTCTATCGCCTCCGCAACGGCACGGGTCACCCCGGTGACTTCGGCTGGACATCCGAACCCGAAACCGGACTCCCCCCACAAGGACAGGAGACGGCCTGGCTGTTGCCGAGGAAGCACGGGATTCCTCCCGTGCAGCATCTGCCGTACTGGGATGAAGGCCCTCACACGATCGGTATGCCGGACGACCCCATGGTGCGCTACCTGGCATTCGCCGCGACCGACCGCAGCGGTCTGTACGGGCTGTTCACGGACTGCACGCCAGGGCCGGGGTACGGACGGATCGGCACCTTCGAAGAGGCCGGCATTCCCAAGTTGGGCGTCTGGCCGTCGTTTGCCGACTACCTCATCGAAGTCGCGGACGCCCTGTACGGGAACCGGGGTGTGGAGTACGCCGACGGACACCGGGACACGAAGGTGCCCGGTCTCGTCGATCAGGCGCTGGTGTGGGACGGGCCGGCACATCCGCGGGATCCGGACTGGACGCGCTTCGCGTAGCACCGTGGCCGGAGCATCACAGGGTGCTCCGGCCACAGGCTTGGTCAGTCAGGGGTCAGTCAGCCGACCTTCTTCCACGCGCAGACGGTGTCGGCGTTCTTGCAGTGCTCGAACCCGGGATCGCTGATGAAGGACCCGTCCTTGTCGAGCAGCCGCAGCTGGGGAACGAACTTGATGCCGAGGTCGCGGAAGGCGCCGGTGTTCTGATCCGTGGGAACGGAGGCACGGCCACACTTCTCGTTCCACTTCGGGCCGGTGTGGCCGTCGCGGTTCTCGGCAAGCAGTCCCCACGTGCCGCCGGTCAAGGGCTTGGTGTAGAGCTGTGCGCACTCCTTACCGGAAGCGACCTGGTTCGGGCCCTTCGGCATGCCGCCGCTCTGGTACGTACTCGCGGGCGCGCTCCCCCACGCCCGGCCCCATCGCTGCGGACGTCAACGGCCGGCGGACATCATTGCCCCGGGCCGGCGCCGGCGGCCGTTCCGGCGCCCTGCCGAAAGCCAAGCTGCGCGAACCTCGTCGCCGGACCCGACCATGGGCCGCCGGAACCCCCGGCAGGAGCCCCGGCGCCCGGTCGGTCGCCTCTCAGGCAGCCCTGCGCGCCCGGCTCCTATGGGCCCGAACGACCTCCGCGTACCGCCGCCCCGCTCCCTTGATCGTCCGCTTCTGCGTCGCGTAATCCACGTGCACCAGCCCGAACCGCTTCTCGTACCCGTACGCCCACTCGAAGTTGTCCAGCAGCGACCAGGCGAAGTAGCCGGCCAGCGGGGCGCCGCGGCGGGCCGCGGAGGCGCAGGCGGCGAGGTGGCCCAGCAGGTACTCCTGTCGCTCGGGGTCGTCGACCGTGCCGTCGGGGCGGACGACGTCGGGGTAGGCCGAGCCGTTCTCCGTGACGTACAGCCGGCCGGCCCCGTAGTCCTGCGTGAGCCGCAGCAGCAGGTCCTCGATGCCGCTCGCGTCGATCTCCCAGTCCATGCCGGTGCGCGGGACGCCGTCACGGCGTACGGCCCGGGCGTACGGTGCGGGGCCTTCGGGGTCGTCGGCGACGGTCTGCGGGAAGTAGTAGTTCAGGCCCAGCCAGTCCAGCGGGGCGGCGATGGCCGCCGAGTCGCCGGGTCGTTCCGGGAGTTCGACGCCGTAGAGCTCACGCATGTCCGACGGGAAGCCCCTGCCGTGCACCGGGTCGAGCCACCAGCGGTTGGTGTGGCCGTCCATGCGGCGGGCGGCGGCGAGATCCTCGGGGCGGTCGGTGGCGGGGTGGATGGTGGAGAGGTTGTTGACGATGCCGACCTGCGCTCCCGGGGCCGCCGCGCGGATGGCCCGGGCCGCCAGCCCGTGGCCGAGCAGCAGGTGGTAGGAGGCGCGCACGGCCGCCGTGAGGTCGGTCAGGCCGGGGGCCATCTTGCCCTCCAGGTGACCGATCCACGCCGAGCACAGGGGCTCGTTGAGGGTGGCCCAGTGGCAGACGCGGTCGCCCAGGCGCCCGGCGACGGCCGAGGCGTACTCGGCGAAGGCCGACGCGGTGTCGCGCTCGGGCCAGCCGCCCCGGTCCTGGAGCGTCTGCGGCAGGTCCCAGTGGTAGAGGGTGACGGACGGGGTGATGCCGGCCTCCAGCAGACCGTCGATCAACTGGTCGTAGAAGGCGAGGCCCTTGGTGTTGACGGGGCCGTCGCCGCCCGGCACGACGCGCGGCCAGGCGATGGACAGGCGGTAGGCGTTCACGCCCAGCCGGCGCATCAGGGCGATGTCCTCGCGCCAGCGGTGGTAGTGGTCGCAGGCGACATCGCCGTGGTCGCCGCCGGCAGTCTTCCCGGGAGTGTGCGAGAACGTGTCCCAGATCGACGGCGAGCGGCCGTCCTCCGCCACGGCTCCCTCGATCTGGTACGCCGAGGTGGCCGTGCCCCACAGGAAGTCGTGCGGGAGTGCGGCGAGGTCGATGGTCACGTAAGTCCCTTCGGATACGGGCGAGTCGGTCACTTGACGGCTCCCGCCGTCAGGCCGGCCACCAGATAGCGCTGGAGCAGCAGGAAGCCCGCGACCACGGGCACGCTGACGACCAGCGAGGCGGCCATGATCTGGTTCCAGTACACGTCGTTGAGGGTCGAGTAGCCCTGGAGGCCGACGGCGAGGGTGCGGGTGGTGTCGTTGGTCATCACCGAGGCGAACAACACCTCGCCCCAAGCGGTCATGAAGGCGTACACGGCGACCGCGATGATGCCGGGCACGGCCGCCGGGACGACGACCCGGAACAGTGCGCCGAGCGGACCGCAGCCGTCGACCAGGGCCGCCTCGTCGAGTTCGCGCGGCACCGAGTCGAAGTATCCGATCAGCATCCAGATCGAGAACGGCAGGGAGAAGGTGAGATAGGTGAGGATCAGGCCGCCGCGCGAGCCGAACAGGGCGATGCCCGTCGCGTTGCCGATGTTGACGTAGATCAGGAACAGCGGCAGCAGGAAGAGGATGCCCGGGAACATCTGCGTGGACAGGACGGTGACGGTGAAGACGCGTTTGCCGCGGAAGTCGTAGCGGCTGACGGCGTAGGCCGAGAAGACGGCGATGACCACCGAGCAGACCGTCGCCGCTCCGGCCACGACGAGGGAGTTGACGAAGTAGCGGGCCAGCGGGACCGTCGACCAGATGTCGATGTACGGGCGGATCGTCAGCTCGCTCGGCAGCCAGCGGAACCTTCCGGTGACGTCGGCCAGGGGCTTCAGCGAGCTGGAGACCATGACGTAGACCGGGATCAGCACGAAGCCCGTCAGCAGTGTCAGGAAGATGCGCCGGGACCACAGGAACGAGCGGGGCGGGGCCATGGGGGACGTGGTCATGAGGCCTTTCTCCGTCCGCGCGAGGTGAGCGCCAGGTATCCGCCCGTGACCAGCAGCAGGAACAGCAGCAGCAGGACGGACATCGCGGAGCCGGTGCCGAAGTTCCAGGTGACGAACGACGCCTGGTAGATGTGCACGGAGATGAGGTCGGCGGCCTCCGGCGCGGTCCGGCCGAACAGCACGAAGGGCGTGTTGAAGTCGTTGAACGTCCAGAGGAAGAGGACGAGCACCAGCACCTGGTTGACCGGGCGCAGGGACGGCAGGGTGATCCGGCGGATCTGCTGCCAGACGCCGGCCCCGTCCAGGGCGGCCGCCTCGTACAGCTCGCCCGGGATGTTCTGCAGGCCCGCCATGACGATGAGGAAGGCGAACGGCCAGCCCTTCCACACCGACACCGTCAGCAGCGCGATGAAGCTGTTGTCGCCGATGAGCCAGAAGGACGGCTTGTCGGTGAGGCCCAGCTGGTCGTGCAGGACGTGGTTCACCAGGCCGTTGTCGTGCTGGAACATGAAGACCCAGGTGATGACGGCCGCGTAGACCGGCAGCGCGTACGGCACCAGGAAGAGCGCCCGGAGCAGGCCGCGGCCCCGGAAGGAGTCCTGCATGAAGACCGCCGCGGCCGTGCCGATCAGCCAGCACAGGCCCACCGACAGCACGGTGAAGGCGATCGTGACGAGGAACGAGTGCAGCAGGGCCTCGCCGACGGGAGCGTCGAAGTCCACCGACACCTTGTAGTTGTCGAGGGCGGACCAGGGGGCGGTGCCCCAGTCGCGGATGTAGAACTGCGTGAGCTCCTTGAGGCTCATGACGATGCCGATCACCATCGGCACCAGGTGGACGAGGAGTTCGAGGAGCAGGGCGGGCAGGAGCAGCAGGTAGGGCAGGCCCACGCGGTGGAGCCGCCCGGTGCGGCGGCGGGGGCCGCGCGTCGCGCCGGGCGGGCTTTTGCGGACCGCCGGCCTCTCGGCCTGGGCAGTGGTCGTCATGTCGCTCAGGCCGCCGGCATCTGCTGCTGGGCCTTCTCCAGGGCCGCCTTCACCGAGCCGGTGGTGACCGGTCGCCCTGCGGCCGCGTCGGCGAACAGGCCCTTGATGGCGGTGCCGACCACCGTCTCGAACTGGGACTCGTCGGCGACCTGCGGCAGTGCCACGGCGCTCTTCGCCAGGGTGTCCTTGAGGACGCTGTTGGCCGGGGTGGCGAAGGCCGGGTCCGCCTGGGCCGACTTGACGGGCGGGATCGTGCTGTAGGCCTTGTTGAGGATCTTCTGCTCGGCGTCGCTCGTCATGAACTTCACGAACTCGGCGGCGCCGTCGGTGTTGTCGGTGTTCTTGAAGACGGCCAGGTTGATGCCGGCGACCATCGAGTTGACCTGCTTGCCGGTACCGGGAGTGCCGGACTGCACGGGCACGGGGGCGATGCCGTAGTCGTCCTTGCTCATGCCCTGCGACTCGAGGTTGGCGGACGCGGACTGCCACAGCAGCATCGCCGTCTTGCCCTTGGCGAAGTCGCTGACGGACTGGTTCTGCGCGTACTCGGCGTTGCCCGGCGCGATGACCTTGTCCTTGGCCATCAGATCGACGTACTGCTTGACCGCGGCGACCGTCGCGTCCCCGGTGAAGTCGGCCTTGCCGTCGGCGGTGAAGAAGTCGGCGCCGTGCTGCTTGGCGAAGACGAAGGCGTGGTGGATGTTCTCCGACGGGTTCGAACCCTCCATGCCCAGGACCCACTTGCCGTCCTTGGACAGCTTCTTCCCGTCGGCGACGAGCTCGTCCCAGGTGGCCGGCGGCTCGGAGATGCCCGCGTCGGCGAACAGCCTCTTGTTGTAGTAGAGCGCGTACGACATCGAGTACAGCGGCACCGCCGCCGGGTCCTTGCCCTCCGCGCCCGTGGAGCCGAGTGCCGAGTCCACGAACCGGTCCCGGCCGCCGATCTTGTCGAAGTTCTTCGCGTCCCACGGCAGCAGCGCGCCCGTGGCCTGGAGGGAGGCACTCCAGGTGTTGCCTATGTTCAGCACGTCCGGGCCCTGGCCGGAGGTGGTGGCGGTGAGGATGCGGTTCAGCAGGTCCGACCAGGGGACGACCTCCAGCTTCACCTTGATGCCGGTCTGCTTCTCGAACTTGTCGAGTTCGGGCTGGAGGACCTTCTTGTCGACCTCGACGCTGGCGCCCTGGTTGGACGCCCAGTAGGTGAGCGTCTTCGGCGAATCGTTGGATCCGCCGCCGGTGGCGGAGCCGCCTCCGCAGGCCGTGGCCGCGAGGGCGAGTGACAGTGTGACGGCGCCTGCCGCCGCGGCTCGGATGCTGCGCATGGCTGCTCCTGGCTCTCTTCCGGGAGTACGGCTCCCTTCCGCCGGGGCGACAGCCGGGGCGAGAGGGAAGCCGTCATGGCTTAATTTAGGACGTGAGTTAATCCTCGGAAGGCAGTCCCGTCAAGGCTTTGGACACGCTCGTGGAAGTCTTGCCGCACCCCTTGACGCATCTGTTCCACGGATGAACCATTCAGCGGCGAGAGAGCGCTCCCCGCACCCCACTCCGTTCACTTCCTGAACCAGGAGAGCCGCCCCATGCACCCTGACTCCCCGTCATCCCGCCTGCCCGCGCCCGGCCGCAGGGCCGTCCTCGGCGCCGCCGCGGCCGCGTCCGCGCTCACGGCGCTGCCCGGCACGGCCTCGGCCGCCCCCGACGCACGGAGGACGCCCGTGCGCAGGAAGCCGCGCGCCCTGCCCGGCGGTGGCGACCTCGGCCCGAACGTGCTGGTCTTCGACCCGGCCACACCGAACATCCAGGGCAGACTCGACGAGATCTTCCGGCAGCAAGAGTCGGCCCAGTTCGGCACCGGCCGCTACCAGCTGCTGTTCAAGCCCGGCACCTACCACGGCCTCAACGCGCAGATCGGCTTCTACACCTCGATCTCCGGTCTCGGCCTCTCCCCCGACGACACCACCATCAACGGCGACATCACGGTCGACGCGGGCTGGTTCAACGGCAACGCCACGCAGAACTTCTGGCGTTCGGCGGAGAACCTCGCGGTCGTCCCCGTGAACGGCACCAACCGCTGGGCGGTCTCGCAGGCGGCCCCGTTCCGCCGGATGCACATCCGCGGCAACCTCAACCTCGCCCCGACCGGCTACGGCTGGTCCAGCGGCGGCTACATCGCCGACAGCCGGATCGACGGCCAGGTGCAGCCGTACTCCCAGCAGCAGTGGTACACCCGGGACAGCGCGATCGGCGGCTGGCTCAACGGCGTGTGGAACATGGTGTTCTCCGGTGTCGAGGGCGCCCCCGCGCAGGGCTTCCCGAACCCGCCGTACACCACGCTGGCCACGACGCCGGTCTCCCGCGAGAAGCCGTTCCTGTACCTCAGCGGCGGCGAGTACCGGGTCTTCCTGCCGGAGAAGCGGACCAATGCCCGGGGTGTCACCTGGGGCAACGGTACCCCACGGGGCACCTCGCTGCCCCTGTCGCGCTTCTACGTCGCCAAGCCCGGCGTATCGGCCGCCACGCTCAACCAGGCCCTCGCCGAGGGACTCCACCTGCTGCTGACGCCGGGGATCTACCACCTCGACCAGCCGGTGCGCGTCGACCGCGCCGGCACCGTGGTGCTGGGGCTGGGATACGCCACGCTCATCCCCGACAACGGCGTCACCGCGCTGAAGGTCGCCGACGTCGACGGTGTGCGCCTGGCCGGGTTCCTCGTCGACGCCGGGCCGGTCAACTCCGCGACTCTGCTGGAGATCGGCCCACAGGGCGCCTCCCGCGACCACTCCGCCAACCCGACGACCGTCCAGGACGTGTTCGTCCGCATCGGCGGGGCGGGCCCGGGCAAGGCCACCACCAGCATGGTCGTCAACAGTCGGCACACCATCGTCGACCACACCTGGGTCTGGCGCGCCGACCACGGCGAGGGCGTCGGCTGGGAGACCAACCGCGCGGACTACGGCGTCGTCGTCAACGGCCACGACGTGCTCGCGACCGGGCTGTTCGTGGAGCACTTCAACAAGTACGACGTGCAGTGGTTCGGCGAGCGCGGCCGCACGATCTTCTACCAGAACGAGAAGGCGTACGACGCCCCGAACCAGGCCGCGATCCAGAACGGCTCCATCAAGGGCTACGCCGCCTACCGGGTCGGGGACGCCGTCACCACCCACGAGGGCTGGGGCCTGGGCAGCTACTGCTACTACAACGTCGACCCGGGCATCGTGCAGCACCACGGCTTCGCCGCGCCGAACCGACCCGGGGTGCGCTTCCACGACCTGCTCGTGGTCTCGCTGGGCGGCAACGGGCAGTACGAGCGGGTCATCAACGACACGGGATCGCCGACGTCGGGGACGTCCACGGTGCCGTCGACGGTGGTGTCGTACCCGTAGCTTCCTGGGTGGGGCGGACCGGCGGGCCCCTCCCTCCCGGTGAGGAAGGACGAGACGGACCCGGGGGCCCCTCCCTTCGGGCGAGGAAGGGAGGGGCCCGGCCCGTGCGCTACCGCACCGGCGCCGGGGCGTAGCCGGTGGGGCGGGCCGTGAAGGTGCCGCGGCCCTGCGTGCGGCTGCGCAACCGGGTCGCGTAGCCGAACAGTTCGGCCAGCGGCACGGCGGCGGTGACGATCGCCGCGCCCGCACGGGTGACCGAGCCGGTCACCCGGCCGCGCCGGGCGGCGAGGTCGCCGAGCACACCGCCGACCGCGTCCTCGGGCACGGTGACCGTGACCTCGACGACCGGCTCCAGCAGGACCATCACGCAGGCGCGCAGGGCCTCACGGAGACCGAGGCGGCCGGCCGTGCGGAACGCCGTGTCCGAGGAGTCCTTCACATGGGTCGCCCCGTCGGTGAGCGTGACGCGCAGGCCCGTCACCGGGTGCCCGCCGAGCGGCCCTTCGGCGAGGGCGTCCCGGCAGCCCGCCTCGACCGCCCGGACGTACTCCTGCGGCACCCGCCCGCCGACGACCGCCGAGCGGAACTCGAAGCCGCCCTCCTCATACGGCTCCACGTCGAGGACGACATGGGCGAACTGCCCCGCCCCACCGTCCTGTTTGACGTGACGGAAGACCAGACCGGACACGCCCCGGCCGACGGTCTCACGGTAACTGACCCGGGGGCGGCCAACGTTGACCTCCAGCCCCAGCTCGCGCCGGAGCTTCTCCACCGCCACCTCCAGGTGCAGTTCACCCATGCCGGACAGCACGGTCTGCCCGGTCTCCGGGTCGGTGCGCACGACCAGCGAGGGATCCTCCTCGGTGAGCCGGGCCAGCCCCGACGCGAGCCGGTCCGTGTCACCGGCGCGGCGGGACTCCACCGCGACCGACACGACCGGCTCGGGCACGCCGGGCGGCTCCAGCACGAGCGGGGCATCCGGTGCGCACAGGGTCGAGCCGGCCCGGGCGGACTTCAGCCCGACCACGGCGACGATGTCCCCGGCGACGGCACGGTCCAGTGGGGCGTGCCGGTCGGCCTGGACGCGCAGGATCCGCCCGATCCGCTCGGTGCGCCGCGCGGTCGCGTCCCACAGGGTGTCTCCCTTCTCGATCGTGCCCGAGTAGATCCGCAGATAGGTCAGCCGTCCTGTCGGGGTCGCCTGCACCTTGAAGGCCAGGGCGGCGGCCGGTGCCGCGGGGTCGGCGGGCCGCGCCTGCTCCTCGCCCTCGTGCGTGCCGCGGACCGGTGGCACGTCCAGGGGCGACGCCAGATAGGCCACGACCGCGTCGAGCAGTGGCTCGACACCGCGGTTGCGGTAGGCGGAGCCGCACAGCACGACCACGCCGTCACCGTCCCGGGTCAGCTCCCGCAACGCCGCGGCGAGGGTCCCCTCGGAGAGCGTGCCCATGTCGCAGAACTCCTCCAGCGCGCCCGGGTGCAGCTCCGCCACGGCCTCCTCCAGCGCCCGGCGGCGGGCGGCGGCTTCGTCCCGCAGGCCGTCCGGCACCGGCGTCTGCACGACGGAGCCGCCGTCGTCCCACAGCAGTGCGCGCATGCGCACCAGGTCGACGACGCCGGTGAAGGTGTCCTCCGTGCCGATCGGCAACTGCACTACCAGGGGCGCCGGGTGGAGCCGCTCGCGGATCGACGCCACGGCCGCGTCGAGGTCGGCCCCGGCGCGGTCCATCTTGTTGACGAAGGCGATCCTCGGTACGCCGTGCCGGTCGGCCTGCCGCCACACCGACTCGCTCTGCGGCTCCACCCCGGCGACCGCGTCGAACACGGCCACCGCCCCGTCGAGCACCCGCAGCGCACGCTCCACCTCGTCGGCGAAGTCGACGTGCCCGGGGGTGTCGATGAGGTTGATCCGGTGACCGTCCCAGGCGCAGCTCACCGCGGCGGCGAAGATGGTGATGCCGCGATCGCGCTCCTGCGGGTCGAAGTCGGTGACGGTGGTGCCGTCGTGGACCTCGCCGCGCTTGTGCGTGGTGCCGGTGGCGAACAGGATCCGTTCGGTGACGGTGGTCTTGCCGGCGTCGACGTGGGCGAGGATGCCGAGGTTGCGGACGACGGCGAGCGGGGTGAGGTGGGTGCGCACGGCCCAGGGCCTTTCGATGCGTTCAGAAAAGGGGCAGCGCGATTCCCGGGCGAAATGGGGTTGGGGCCACCGCACCCTGACGTCACGTCAAGGTCGTCGGAGTCGCCAGGCGTTCGTCCCGGTCAGCCGGTGCCGCCGCGCAGCGGACACCGGGGCGACGAAGACACGAGGATCACCTCGTGCTGCGGCAGGGAGACGGCAACAGCGGCGCGGTCACGCATGGCGGTCTCCCTTCGTTCGTCACATCGGCGCGGCGCCGGGATCGTGGGCGGCGCGCCGATGTGACGAACGAAGGGAGACCGCCATGCGTGACCGCGCCGCTGTTGCCG
>NZ_JAIGQA010000235.1:0-10843 GCF_019733245.1 Streptomyces sp. WAC04114 | reverse complement strand
CCGTCCTCGCGCTCGGCCTGGAACCGCTTCAGGACGCGCTCGATGTAGTCCGGCAGTTCGTCGGAGGTGACCTTCAGACCGCGCACCTTGCGGCCGAAGCCGGCCTCCAGGCCCAGGGCGCCGCCCACCGCCACTACGCCCGCACCGCACAGCATCAGGCCGCCACCCGGCACCACACGACCGCGGTCCTCATGGAGGATGCCCGTAGCCACCCCGAACCCGGGTCCGCGGAGGCGAGACAGACCCGCTACCCGACCAAGGTCCGCTTCACCGACCCCCACGGACGCACCCACACCGCCCACGCCGATGCCCGGCCGGCCCTGCCCAGGGGCACCACCCTCGGCGTCTGGGCCGACATGGACGGAGAACTCACCGATCCGCCCCTGAGGCCCGATCAGGTCCGCAGCCGTGCCCTGGGCTCCGGCCTGATCGCCGTCCTGGGCGTCCACGTCGCGGCAGCCGTCGCCTACGGCACGGTCCACCGCGTCATCCGGCACCACAACCTCGTGGCGTGGGAGACCGCCTGGGCCACGACAGCCCCTCGGTGGACGACATCACCTTGATGCGGAACCGTGCGGACAGGTCATCCATACGGGTTAAGGGAACGGGTTAAGTGGCGGGATAAGCCTTGGTAGCCTCCCGGGAGGGAGGTAGACCGACATGGCATCCGAGGAAGAGCTGTTCGCGAGCGTGGACGCGCTGCTGGAGGAGGAGCCGCAGCTCCCGCCCCCGGCCGAGCGGGCCCGGCTGCGCGAGGCCGCCGGCATCACGCAGGCCCGCCTGGCTCAGGCGCTGAAGACGACGACGCAGACGGTGAAGAACTACGAGAACGGCCGCTCCGAGCCCAAGTCGCCACGCCTGGAGGCCTACCAGCGCCTGCTGCGCGGCTGGTCGGAGAAGTACCCGGCGCACGGCGTGCCCGCCCCCTCCCGGCCGGAGGCGCCCGAGACGGTCGTCGTCCCGCCCGCGGCCGAGGGCCCGGAGCCGCGGAGCGTCGCGCCCCCGAAGGCCCCCGTCACCCCGGCCGTACCGGAGCGCACCGCCGCCCGCCGCCCGGCGCCGTCGGCGAGGCGCCCGGCGAAGCAGGCCCCGCAGCCCGTGTCCGACGCGCGTTTCCCGCACGGCCCGCTGGCCGTGCTGGACGCCGACGGTTCCGCGTACGGCGTCGACGGCATCGTCCTCGACTGCCCCGCCACCTCCGTGCCGGAGCTGGCGGAGTGGGCGCTGCACGAGTCCGGCGTCGGTGCCGCGCGCCTGCACCGCAACGGCAAGGACTCCGACCCGCTGATCGTCCTCACCGCCGCGGCCGCCGTGAAGCTCGGACTGCCGGAGCGCCTGGAGGGCCACGAGCAGCGCCGCAACCTGCGCCTGCCCGACGACCACCCCGTCGTCCAGCAGGTGAAGAAGGCGAAGTGGCAGCTCACCCAGCGCGGTTTCGGCCCCTGGGCGCGCATCTACCGCACGGCGCAGGGCACTCGGCGACAGTGCGTGCAGCTGGCCGTCCTCTCCTGGGACGCCCTCGACGAGCGGTCCTGGCCCGGTGTCGCCGAGATGGAGCCGGCCGACATCGCCCGCGTCCTCGGCGTCTACGCCCGGCGCGTCATCACCCCGCGCGGCTCCACCGCCGTTTCCGGCCTGGAACTGATGACGGCCCTGCGCCCGCCCACCCGCGCCGTACGGGACGAGACCACCGGCAACTGGGTCCCCGGCCACAATCCGGGCAGCCTCGGCACCGAACCGATGGACCCGGCGCCCCCGGAGGCCACCCAGGAACATCCCGTGGTCGTCGGCTCCGGCTGGAAGGGCGGCTTCCTGAACGAGGAGGCCTACCAGTGGGTGCGCGACGTCGACCTGCTGAGCGACGAGGAGTGCCATCTGCCCTACGCGGTCGGCCTGGACCTGAACACCGCGTTCCTCGCCGCCGCCGCCCGGCTCACCGTCGGCCTGTCGGCACCGGAGCACTTCCACGGCCCGCAGTTCAACCCGAAGATCCCGGGCTCCTGGCTGGTCGACCTCTCCCACGTGGAGCTGGATCCGCGCCTGCCCAGCCCGTTCACACCGACCGGCGCGCGGCCCGACGGCCCGGCGTGGTACCAGACCCACACCGTCGCCTACGCCCAGGAACTCGGCTACAACGTCCAGCCACTGGAGGCGTACCTGCGGCGGGAGACCGGCGCGTACCTGGATCCCTGGCACGACCGGCTCAAGACCGCCTACCTCGACACCCTCGCCGACCTCGGCGTCACCCGGGACCTCGACGACCGTGCCTTCCTCGCGGCGATGGAGCGGCACAAGGAGGCCGATCCGGTCCTCGCCGCGGTCCTCGGGGCGATCAAGGCCACCGTCAAGGGCGGCATCGGCAAGTTGCGTGAGCGCCCCCAGGGCCGTCGCTACCGGGACGGAGAGCGCTGGCCGGCCCTGGAACGCCCGACCTGGCGCCCCGACATCCGCGCCGCCGTCATCTCCAAGGCCCGGGTCAACATGCACCGCAAACTGCTGAACATGGCGAAGCTGACCGGGCTGTACCCGCTCGCGGTGCTGTCCGACTGCGTCGTCTACCCCAGCCCCGGCCCCAGCCCGCTGGACTTCCTGCCCTACGCGGCCTCCGGCAAGCCCCAGCCCGGCGGCTTCCGCCTCGGCCCCAGCCCGGGCCTGGCGAAACCGGAAGGCGTCCAGGAGATGCTCTGGGCAGTGGACCTGATGGAGAAGGGCTACAACCCGGCCCGCCACATCAAGGGCGGCGACGCCGTCCTCGACGAAGGAGAGTAGGGCCGTGACCGTGAGCGCGCATCAGCCCGGTCGCCACCACGACGGCCCGGCCCCCGAAGGGAACTGACGCCGTGGGAGAGATCGACGACGCCATCGAGCGCGCCGACCAGGAGGCCTTCACCCGGGAACCGCCCAAGACCCTCAAGGGCCGGATCAACTTCCTGGTGAGGCAGCTCAAGACGACCCGGGCGGTGGCGGCGGAGCTCGGGGTGAGCCAGCGGTCGGTGGAGCGTTACCGCACGGGTGAACGCAGACATCCCCCGGAGGACATCCGGCAGCGGATCGACACGGCCGTACGGTCCCGCTGGCAGCCCCAGGTCCGCAAGCGCCGGCGCAGGCAGGCCGAGGCCACGGGCGGCATCACCGTGGAGACGCGGGCCCGGTTCGGCTACACGGCACCGATCGGCACCACCGACGACGGCCGCTTCCGCCGCCTCACCGTGCACCTCACGCCGGACCACGCCCGCCGCCTGTTCGAGGCGCGCGACGCGGGTGCCGGAGACCAGGAGATGCGGCAGATCATCGCGGACGGCTTCAAGGACGTGTACTTCCAGGACGGCGGCACGCGCGCGATCGACCTGTCGGACGTGGCCATCAACGACATCGACTACCTGGATCTCGACTACTAGGGGACGTCCGGACAGCCGTCGCAGCCGGCCTGCCCGGTTCACCCCTGGAGGGTGGCGAGCCAGTCGGTCAGCAGGCGGTTGACCTCGTCGGGGCGCTCCTGCTGGACCCAGTGGCCGCAGCCGTCCAAGAGGTGGGAGGCCGACAGGCCGGGGAGGGTGGCGGGGTAGGCGTCGATGGCGTCGGACATCCAGGTGGTGGAGGCGTCCAGGGCACCGCCGATGAACAGGGACGGCTGCTTGACCGGGGCTCCGCGGTGCGGGGCGAGGTCTTCCCAGTCGCGGTCCATGTTGCGGTAGCGGTTCAGCGCGCCGGTCATCCCTGTGCGCTCGAACTCCCCGGCGTAGACGTCGAGATCGTCCTCGCTCAGCCAGGCCGGGAGGACCCCCGTGGGGAAGCGGTCGCGCAGCCGGCCGCCGCGGGCGACGAAGTGCGGGTCGGGCTCAGCCCGGGCGGGCATGGTGTCGGCGGACAGGGCCGAGTAGAAGCCCGCGAGCCAGCCCCGCACGTCGGGCTCGATCTCCGCCTCGGCGCGGCCGGGCTGCTGAAAGTAGGAGACGTAGAACTCCTGCTCGGGGCCGCCGATCCGGCCGAAGACATCGGTGGGGCGGGGGCCGCCGGGTGGCGCGTAGGGGACGCTCAGCAGGCCGACGGCGCGGAAGACCTCGGGGTGAAGCAGGGCGGAGGCGGCGGCGATGTTGGAGCCCCAGTCGTGGCCGACGACCACCGCGTTCTCCTCGCCGAGGGCGCGCACGACGGCAACGGTGTCCTCCACCAGGTCGAGCATCCGGTAGGCGTCGGTCGCCTCCGGCTTGGAGGAGCGGCCGTAACCCCGCACGTCGACCGCCACAGCGCGGTGGCCGGCCGCGGCGAGCGCCGGGAGCTGGCGGCGCCAGGAGTACCAGGACTCGGGGAAACCGTGCACGAGCAGGACCAGCGGGCCTGCGCCCTGCTCGACCAGGTGCAGGCGTCCGGCCGGGGCCTCGACGGTGCGGTGGCGGAGCTCGGCGGTCGGCTCGGGCTGCATGGGCTTCTCCTCGGATCGCGGGCGGAGGCGACTGCCCATCGATCATGCGGCGCGGCACCCGCCCGGCGCGATCGGCCATGCCATTCTGGCAAACTCGCAGGACATGGCGGTGGAGCGGCAGGGCAAGAGGGAGCGGGAAGGTGGCAGTCGACGACGTGCAGGGCACGCTGGCCGCGATGGGGCCCCGGTTGCGGGCCGCGCGTGAGCGGCATGGCGCGACGCTCGCCGGTGTCAGCTGTGCGACCGGCATCTCGACCAGCACGCTGTCGCGGATCGAGACCGGCCGGCGCAAGCCCACCCTGGAGGTGGTGCTGCGGCTGTCGAAGGAGTACGGCGTCTCCCTGGACGAGCTGGCCGGCACCGCGCCGGTCCCCGCGGCCGAGCCGCGCGCCAGGGCGCCGCTGAGCTTCGGCGATGACAAGGCGGTGCTGCCGTTGACCCGGTACGTCGGCGGCCTGCACGCCCACAAGCACGTCCTGCCCGCCCTCGAGGACCCGCCCGCGAGGCCTCGTCAGGTCTCCCACGACGGCCACGAGTGGCTGTGCGTCCTGTACGGGCGGCTGTGGCTCGCGCTCGGCGACCACGACCTCATCCTGACCGCCGGGGACGTCGCCGAGTTCGACACCCGCACCCCGCACGGGGTGGCGAACGCCGGCCCCGGCGGTCCCGTTGAGTACCTGGTCATGTTCGGACCGCAGGGCGAGCGCCTACGGCCGCGCACGCTTCCAGCCGCCGGCCGCGGGACTGGTGGCAGAAGAGCTTCTGAATGAGCATGTGTGACAAGCCGCGTGCCTTGTCGGTGACGCACGTTGGGTTCCGCGGGGCGGGCCAAGACCCGCGCGGCCGACCGCAGCCTGTGGTCGGGAGGCGCGACGATCGCGTCGACCACCTCGTCGGGCAGCGCACGCCAAGCCGGCGTGTCCCAGGCCGCGATGGCCTCCGCGGACAGCGACCGGGTCAGAACGTCCACGGGCGGCGCCGGATTCCTTGCACATGAATCCCCCTGTTCGCCGGCGGGTGACGCGGCCCCGCAGATTGTGCTGGTGCCGTGCGTACGAGGTCAACGCCGGTGAGCACACGCGTCCCTGGCTCCGGTCCACGCCCGGCTCCGGCTGCCGGACTGTCCGGGCGGCCCGAACGGGGGTACTCGGTGCCGGTGCACGAAGGCGTGTCAACGGCCTCCGGTCGCAGGCGGTTTCGGGATGCGCGCAGAAGTGGAGGGCGGATGGCGGTCGACCTGCTCGGTTTCCTCGGCGTTGTGCTGGTGGCGTATGTGGTGCCGGGTCCGGACTTCCTCGTGGTGGTCAGATCGGCTGCCGAGGATCCATCGAAGGGCAGAGCCGCGGCACTGGGAGCCCAGGCCGGGCTGTGTGTGCACATGCTGGCCGCCGCGGCCGGCCTCACGGTGATCGCCACTCGCTCAGCCGCGGTGTACGACGGGATCCGGCTGATGGGGGCGGCCTACCTCGTGTATCTCGGCGTGCGGGCGGTACTCGCCGCTCGCCGTATCGCCCGGAAAAGGCACCACGCCAACGGGACCACATCCGACGCCCGGGAGGAGGGCGGGTGCGCCGAGGGACGTCTTGGCAGCGGTTTCACTCAGGGGTTGCTCACCAACGTGCTCAACCCGAAGGCCGCCCTGTTCTTCCTCAGCGTCCTTCCGCAGTTCGTCGACGGGAACCGGCCGATGGCGCAGCAGATCTTCTTCCTGGGCATGCTGGACATCCTCATCGGCGTCGCCTACTGGTTCGCCCTCGTCACGGTCGCCGCGCGACTGGGAGCCCTGCTCGCCCGGCCTGAGATCCGCAGGCGCTGGGAGCTGACCACCGGCTGGTTGTTCATCGCCATCGGCGTCTCGGTGGCGGCCGCTGCCTGAGGATTCAGGGATGACCCGGCCGGGCAATGGGCTAGGGAATGTCATGAGCACGACTGCCCTTCCCCCACAAGGAGGTCGATCATGCACGTCCGCCTGCTGACCGGAGGCGTCGCCGTTGCCGGTCTGATGTCCCTGTCCCTGACGGGTGGCCAGGTCGCGGCCGCCGTCCCCCACGCGCCGCACGCCCCACTGGCCGCCCGTGTCGTGACCTACGACGCCAGTGGCTCCGCCGAGTTCAAGAGTGCCGTCGACCGGGGCGCGGCGATCTGGAACGAGAGTGTCGATGCCGTCGAGCTGCGACCGGTGGCCGCCGGCCAGCGGGCGAACATCCGGGTTCTCGCGGACAATGGCTGGCCGCGCGCTCTGCCCACCACCCTGGGCAACGGCACCGTGTACATCGGGCGCCAGGCCGTCGATCAGGGCTACAACACGATCCGCATCTCCGCGCACGAACTCGGGCACATCCTGGGCCTGCCGGATCGCAAGCCGGGACCGTGCTCGAGTCTGATGTCCGGTTCCAGCGCGGGCACTTCGTGCACGAACCCGTATCCGAACGCGGCCGAGAAGGCGGAGGTCGAGGGCAACTTCGGCGGCGAACTCGCAGGGTGGGCCCCGTCGGTGCGTGCCGGGGTGATCGTGGACTGACGCCTGCGGTGCCTCACGTGAAGAGGCCCCGCGTCCATGCCGGAACGCTCGCTGTCGATCGGTAGCGGCAGCGAGCCGCGACGGTTCCCCTGCCACCGTGCCGCACGGCAGGGGAACCGACCGGCCTGTCGCGTCGTAGGACCCGCCGTCCAGTCAGCCCTTCAGCGCGGCGAGGGTGGCGTCCAGGTCGATGGCGGCGGGCCGGTTGCAGGGGAGCCGGGCGAGCATCCTGGCCATGCCGCAGGTGTTGGTCACGGCGGAGAAGACCAGGCCGCCGGCCACACCCGCGGACAGCACACGCGCAGCGCTCCAGCGCTGTCCGGCGAGCAGGCCGGTGAGCACGAGGGTACCGGCGGCGAGGCGGACCTGGCGGTCCATGGCCCAGGGAGAGCGGGAGCCGGCGGGGCGGTGGGTGTCATGGCCGAGCTGCGTCCAGGCGGTGGTGCCGCCGGTGAGCGTGGCGGCGTTGATCCCCTGCTCGGCCAGGCGCTCGCAGGCGGTGGCCGAGCGGGCGCCCGAGGCGCACACGACGAGGAGTTCGCCGCGCTCGGCAGCGGCGCTCAGCGAGGGCAGCGCGGCGTCCAGGTGGTCGAGGGGGATGTTGTGGGCGCCGGGCAGGTGGCCGGAGGCGTACTCGCCGGGGGTGCGGACGTCGATGACGGTCAGTTCGTGGAGGCGGGTGCGGGCCTGGTCGGCGGTCAGGGCGATGATGGGTGTCACGGGGGGACTTTCCTTTACTCGGGGGGGCATCCCTTCGGTAGGATACCCGTGGGGGTATTTCGCGAGGGAGTGTGGGCTGTGGAACTGGCGATGGCTGCCGAGGAACTGAAGACCGTGGTCAACCGGCTGCGCCGGGCCCAGGGGCAGATCGCCGGTGTCATCAAGATGATCGAGGAGGGGCGGGACTGCGAGGACGTGGTCACGCAGCTCGCGGCGGCGTCCCGGGCCCTGGACAAGGCGGGCTTCGCGATCATCGCGACCGGTCTGCAGCACTGCCTGACCGACGCGGACATGGCCGCCTCCGGTGACCGGGAGCAGATGCGTGCGCGTCTGGAGAAGCTGTTCCTTTCTCTGGCGTGAGCCTGAGCCGTACGTCCGTGTCGACGGCGGACCGGCCCGTCAGGTGAGGGCGTCGGCCAGCATGAAGGCGGCGACGGCCAGGAGGGCGAGGGCGAAGGCGCGTCGCAGCAGTCCGCCGGTGACCTTGGCGGCCAGGCGTTTGCCGTCCCACGCGCCGAGGATCGCTGCGCCGGTGAAGGGGCCGGTGACTGCCCAGTCGATGCCCGCGGTGGTCGCGCCACGGGTCGTCAGGGAGGCGAGAGAGTTCGCCGAGATGACCAGCAGGCTGGTGCCGACGGCGGCCTGCATCTCGAAGGCCAGCACGGTGACCAGGGCGGGGACGGCGAGGAAACCCCCGCCGACGCCGAGCAGCCCGGTCAGCGCCCCGAGCCCCGCTCCGGTGCCGGCGGCCCTGGCGGGCCGCACACCGTCGGCTTCCGGACCGGCGGCGGGGCCACCGGAGCGCAGCATGGTGACGGCGGCGAACGCGGCGACGGCGGCGAACGCGGCGGTCAGGACCGGCTGCGGCAGCCGGGCCGCGACGGCTCCGGCCACGGCGGCGGGCAGCAGCCCGGCCGCGGCGAACAGGGTGCCGGCCTTCCAGCGGACGTTGCCGGTGCGGGCATGCGCGTACAGGGCCGTGAGCGAGGTCGCGGTGACGATGATCAGCGCGGCGGTGGTGGCCGCGGCCAGGGTGAAACCGAGCAGGTAGATCAGCGCGGGCACCGCCAGGACACTGCCACCGCCGCCGAGCGCGCCGAGCGCGAGCCCGACCACCGCCCCGGCGACCAGGGCCAGGATCAGCGCGCTCACCGTATGACCCCGCCGCTGCCGCCCTGACAGCTGACCCGAGGGCGCTCATGGGCCCGTACGGTCATGCCGGCGGTGACGACGTCGACGACCTCGACGTCCTGCCCTGCCGGCAGCTCGGCGACCGGCCCGGAGCGGCAGGCCGCTACCACCGGCCCGCCCCGCGCGAGGGAAGGAAGCTGCGCCCCTGCCGGCAGGTGGACTCCCGGCACGTGCCGGGAGCCGAGCGCATGCCCGGCTCTCCGCTCCGGCGTTTCGCGGACATCCAGCAGTGCGGCAGAGCCGCTGACGGCCCGCGGCAGAGCCTCGTGGGGGCCGGGACGGCCCGGGGTGCGGCGCGGCAAGGGGAACATCGTGGATCACTCCGTGCGGGTGGTTCGGGGCGGGAGGGTCAGGCGGCGTCGCCGGGGCGGGCCAGGGGCAGTCCCGCCTCGGTGGCGGCGTCGAAGCCGTCGTCGACGGCGACCACGTCACGGCCCGCGGCATCCAGCAGGGAAGCGGCGATCGCCGCGCGCATGCCGCCCGCGCAGTGCACCCACACCGTCCCGCACGGCACCTCGCCGATACGGCCGTGCAGCTCGTGGACCGGGATGTGCACCGAGCCCTCGATGAAGCCGCCCGCGCGCTCGGCGACGCGCCGCACGTCCAGCACCACCACCCGCTCTCCCCGCTCGCGCAGCGCGGCGAGGTCCGCGAAGCGGGCGCGGGGGAAGGAGACGAGCCGGTCACCGGCGCGGACCCAGTCGGCCGGGTCACCGCTCGCGGCCGCGGCCGGGCGGTCGATGCCGACCCGGGCCAGCTCCCGCTGCGCGTCCGCGAGCTGCTCGGGTGTGTCGGCCAGCAGGGTGACGGGCTTGCCCCACGGGATCAGCCAGGCCAGGTAGGTGGCGAGTTGGCCGCGGCCCTCGAAGTTGAACGAGCCGGCCACGTGCCCCTCGGCGAAGGCCACCCGGCTGCGCAGGTCCACCACCCACTCGCCGGCGGCCAGCCGGGAGGCGATCTCCTCGCCGTCCGCGCGCCGGGGCGGTGTGAGGTCGATGGGTGCGGGGCCGGCGGCGTTGGCCGGGCCCATGTGCGCGTAGTAGGCGGGCACGTCGTCCAGCCCTGCGAGCATTTCGGCGACGAAAGTGTCCACGTCCTTGGTCAGCGCGTCGTTGGTCCCGCGCTCGCGGCCGATGGTGGTCGCCTCGCCCGTGGCCTGCGTAGAGGAGCAGAAGCTGCCGAATCCGTGGGTGGGAAGCACCGGAACGTCGTCGTCCAGCTCGTCGGCCAGGCGGTGTGCCGAGGCGTGCTGGGCGCGAGCGAGCCCCTCGGTCAGCCGCGGCTCGACCAGGTCGGGGCGGCCCACGGAGCCGATCAGCAGCGACCCGCCGGTGAACACCGCCACGCCGTGCCCGTCCTCCTCCAGGACGTAGGAGGTGTGGTGCGGGGTGTGTCCGGGGGTGGCGAGCGCCCGCAGCGCCAGACCCTCGTCGACCGTGACGGTGTCGCCGTCGGCCACGGGGGTGCGGTCGAAGGAGACGTGCGCCCCGGCCGGCACCAGGTAGGCGGCGCCGGTGACCCGGGCCAGCTCCAGGCCGCCGCTGACGTAGTCGTTGTGCACGTGTGTCTCGACGACGTACGCGATGCGCACCCCGCGCCGGGCGGCTGTGGCGATGACCTGATCGATGTCGCGCGGCGGGTCGACGACCACCGCCGCACCGGGCCCGCCGGCCACATAGCCGCGGTTGCCCAGGCCCTCGAACTCCAGGGTGTCGACGAAGAACACGACTGCGACTCCTCTCGTACGGTGAGTACCCCCGGGGGTATGTGTCATTCACCATAACAGGAATACCCCAGGGGGTATTTCAGGTGCGGCTGCGAAGGCGGGCTGTGCCGCATCAGGTCCGGCGGGAGCGCGGGCCGGGCGGGTGACGCAGGGCGTCGCGGCACGCGAGGAGGGCGGGGTGCCGGGTGCTGCCCCGGCGTACGACCGTGAAGATGCGGCGCGTGCGCCGGCCGCGGGGGAGGGGGCGCAGGGGCACGGTGGG
>NZ_JAIGQA010000234.1:0-10988 GCF_019733245.1 Streptomyces sp. WAC04114 | reverse complement strand
AGCACGGAGGCCTGGGAGTTACGGAAACCGTTCTTCTCACCGATGCGCAGCACATCTCCCCAGGCCTCGCTGGCGGCGGCCCACTTCCGCTGCCCCCGCTCGAAACCGCGGCGGTCCACCACGGTGCAGCGAATCCACTTGACCAGCACCGCGCCATGGTAAGGCCAGGAAGCGTGGCGTCGGTCACTCTCGGCTGGACCGCTCCCCCACGCCCGCGCCCCCTCGCGTGGCAGGATGGACAAACAGTCACGTGCGCCCGGCAGTTGGGGCCGACGGACAGGTCGTACGGGGAAGGGGACTCTGGTGGACGGGCTCAACAAGGGACTTCGCAAGGTCGAGATCGCGGTGCGGTGGGATCCCAGCCCGGCGGGGCAGCCGTCCACCGATCTGGACCTGGTAGCGGCGACCTATCCGGCGGGCGCCCCGCACGGGGACGCCGCGTACGTCGTGCACTTCGACAGCCGCTCCCCCGACGGCACCATCACGCTCAACCGGGACAGCAAGGACGGTCAGGGCTTCGGCTACGACGAAGTCATGACGCTGGAGCTCGACCGACTCGACGTCCGCTACGCGCGTGTGGTGGTGGGTGTCGTCATCCAGCAGCGCCCGGCGGAGCGCACCTTCGTCAGCGTGCGCAACCCCGGACTGCGTATCCGTGAGGGGTACACCGTCCTGGCGGAGGGTGACTTCGGCGACGTCCTGGGAGCGACGGCGGCGACGGTCGCGGAGTTCGTCCGGGACGGCTCCGGCCCGTGGGAGTTCCGCTCCGGGCTCCGTGGTTTCGAGGGCGATCCCGTGGACTTCACCAGGACGATGGGCGCGGCACACCGGCCCTGACCCGGTCGCGGACGAGGCACGTACGACGAGAGGGGCACCGCCCGCAGGCGGTGCCCCTCCGTCATCGGCTCAGGCGTTCGGCGTCAGCTGCAGCCGCTGGTCGAGCCGCAGCCCTCGCAGATGTAGCAGGAACCGGCGCGCTGCATCTTCGTACCGCAGGAGAAGCACAGCGGTGCGTCGGCCTGGATGCCCAATTGCATCTCCACCAGTTCGGCGCTGGTGTGGGCCTGCTGCGGAGCGGGCTTCACCGCCTCCTCGGCCTTCGGAGCGGCAACGGCCTTCAGCTCCTGGGCGCGCGGTGCCGACTGGGCCAGCCCCTCCACGTCGACCTCGTCGTCGGACGGCTCGTACGACCCGGTCTCGAGGTGACGCTGACGCTCCTCGGCGGAGTGGATGCCGAGCGCGGAGCGCGTCTCGAAGGGCAGGAAGTCCAGCGCCAGGCGGCGGAAGATGTAGTCGACGATCGACTGCGCCATCCGCACGTCCGGGTCGTCCGTCATACCGGCCGGCTCGAAGCGCATGTTGGTGAACTTCGAGACGTACGTCTCCAGCGGCACGCCGTACTGGAGACCGACGGAGACCGCGATGGAGAAGGCGTCCATCATGCCCGCGAGGGTCGAGCCCTGCTTGGACATCTTGAGGAAGACCTCACCGAGACCGTCGTCCGGGTAGGAGTTGGCGGTCATGTAGCCCTCGGCACCGCCGACGGTGAAGGACGTGGTGATGCCGGGACGTCCCTTCGGCAGGCGCTTGCGGACCGGGCGGTACTCGACGACCTTCTCGACCGCGGTGCGGATGGTCTCCTCGGTCTTCTCGGTGATCTCCGCCTTCTCCTTCTCCTTGGTCTTGGCGGAGAGGGGCTGGCCGACCTTGCAGTTGTCGCGGTAGATCGCGAGCGCCTTGACGCCCAGCTTCCAGGCCTCGAAGTAGATCTCCTCGACCTCCTCGACGGTCGCCGACTCCGGCATGTTGACCGTCTTGGAGATGGCGCCGGAGATCCACGGCTGGATCGCGGCCATCATGCGGACGTGGCCCATCGGGGAGATGGCCCGCTCGCCCATGGCGCAGTCGAACACCTCGTAGTGCTCGGGCTTGAGACCGGGGGCGTCGATCACATTGCCGTTGTCGGCGATGTGGGCGACGATCGCCTCGATCTGCTCTTCCAGGTAGCCCAGGCGGCGCAGGGCCTGCGGGACGGTGCCGTTGACGATCTGCATCGAGCCGCCGCCGACCAGCTTCTTGAACTTGACCAGCGCGAGGTCGGGCTCGACACCGGTGGTGTCGCAGGACATCGCCAGGCCGATGGTGCCGGTCGGGGCGAGCACGGAGGCCTGGGAGTTACGGAAACCGTTCTTCTCACCGATGCGCAGCACATCTCCCCAGGCCTCGCTGGCGGCGGCCCACACCGGGGTGTCCAGGTCGTCCATGCGGACGGCCTTGTCGTTGGCGTCCGAGTGCTGCTTCATGACGCGCTTGTGGGCGTCGGCGTTGCGGGCGTAGCCGTCGTACGGGCCGACGACCGAGGCGAGTTCGGCGGAGCGCCGGTACGCCGTGCCCGTCATCAGGGAGGTGATGGCGCCGGCGAGGGCGCGGCCGCCCTCGGAGTCGTAGGCGTGACCGGTGGCCATCAGCAGGGCGCCGAGGTTGGCGTAGCCGATGCCGAGCTGGCGGAACGCGCGCGTGTTCTCGCCGATCTTCTGGGTCGGGAAGTCCGCGAAGCAGATCGAGATGTCCATCGCGGTGATGACCAGCTCGACGACCTTCTGGAAGCGCTCGGCCTCGAAGGACTGGTTGCCCTTGCCGTCGTCCTTGAGGAACTTCATCAGGTTCAGCGAGGCCAGGTTGCAGGACGTGTTGTCCAGGTGCATGTACTCGCTGCACGGGTTCGACGCGGTGATCCGGCCGGACTCGGGGCAGGTGTGCCAGTTGTTGATGACGCCGTCGTACTGGATGCCGGGGTCGGCGCAGGCCCAGGCAGCCTCGGCGATCCGGCGGAAGAGCGCCTTGGCGTCGACCTCCTCGATCACCTCGCCCGTCATCCGCCCGCGCAGGCCGAACTTGCCGCCCTGCTCGACGGCCTGCATGAACTCGTCGTTCACCCGGACCGAGTTGTTGGCGTTCTGGTACTGGACGGACGTGATGTCGTCGCCGCCCAGGTCCATGTCGTAGCCGGCGTCGCGCAGGACGCGGATCTTCTCTTCTTCCTTGACCTTGGTCTCGATGAAGTCCTCGATGTCCGGGTGGTCCACATCGAGGACGACCATCTTGGCGGCGCGGCGGGTGGCGCCACCGGACTTGATCGTTCCTGCGGAGGCGTCGGCACCGCGCATGAAGGAGACCGGGCCGGAGGCGTTGCCGCCGGAGGAGAGCAGTTCCTTGGAGGAGCGGATCCTGGAGAGGTTCAGGCCGGCGCCGGAGCCGCCCTTGAAGATCATGCCCTCTTCCTTGTACCAGTCGAGGATCGACTCCATGGAGTCGTCGACGGACAGGATGAAGCAGGCGGACACCTGCTGGGGCTGCGGGGTGCCCACGTTGAACCACACGGGGCTGTTGAAGCTGAAGATCTGGTGCAGGAGGGCGTAGGCCAGCTCGTGCTCGAAGATCTCGGCGTCCGCGGGCGAGGCGAAGTACTTGTAGTCCTCGCCGGCCTTCCGGTACGTCTTCACGATGCGGTCGATGAGCTGCTTCAGGCTCACCTCGCGCTGCGGGGTGCCGACGGCACCGCGGAAGTACTTGCTGGTGACGATGTTGACCGCGTTCACCGACCAGAAGTCGGGGAACTCGACGCCGCGCTGCTCGAAGTTGACCGAGCCGTCGCGCCAGTTGGTCATGACGACGTCACGGCGCTCCCAGGCCACCTCGTCATAGGGGTGGACCCCAGGGGTGGTGTGGATGCGCTCGACACGCAGGCCCTTGCTCGCCTTGGCGCTCTTGGCGCGGGAACTCCGTGCCGGACCGCTCGCCGTCTCTGTCATGCCGCCTCCCTGTACGGGCGAAAACGCCCTGAAGTGCCCCGTTGTTCCCGTGGCACGTTGTTCTGTCTGGTGCTGCGGGCACCCACTCACGTCGCCCGCAACAGGTCTTCACATCGCCGCCGCCCGGCCGGTCCCGGAGCTGCCTTCCGGGTCTGGCCCGCCGGTCAGTCGGCGGCGCCGGCGGGCTGGGGGACCTGTTCCGCCCCTCCGGACCCGCGGTCGTCTTCCTGGCCCCCCGCGGCCGTGTCCTCGCGGTCTTCGTCGTCCGCGCCGGGGTGTCCCGTCTGCGCCCTGAGTTCCTCGATGGCCGCCTCGAAGTCGTCGAGCGAGTCGAACGCCCGATAGACGGAGGCGAATCGCAGATAGGCGACGAGGTCGAGTTCCTGCAACGGGCCGAGTATGGCCAGCCCCACGTCGTGGGTGGTCAGCTCGGCGCTTCCGGTGGCCCGCACCGCCTCCTCGACCCGCTGGCCGAGCTGGGCGAGCGCGTCCTCGGTGACGGGCCGCCCCTGGCACGCCTTGCGCACTCCATTGATGACCTTCGTACGACTGAAGGGCTCGGTGACTCCGGACCGCTTCACCACCATGAGCGAGCACGTCTCCACGGTCGTGAAACGACGGGAGCAGTCAGGGCACTGGCGGCGCCTGCGGATCGATGTGCCGTCGTCGGTCGTGCGACTGTCGACGACACGACTGTCGGGGTGCCTGCAGAAGGGGCAGTGCATGAACTCCCAACCCTCCTCACAGCAGACTCAATAGCCTCGCCGGGCCTCTTGCGCCCCACGAAGCAGCCCCAAGCATAGGCGATGACCATGAGCCTCGAGACCCGGGGGACCACAACTTCTGGGCTGCTGATGCAATCCAACCACTAGATGTGGGGATTGGCTCATACATCGACGCCCACTCCCGCGTGTCGCGCGCGTAGGCGCAGGTGGCGTGGAGACGGGCCGCCCCCCACCGGCCCCGCGCGCCGGTGGAGTACCCCGACGAACGGCTCAACACGGGGACACGGCCGCATCCGTTCCTGCACAGCCGTATCGCCGCGGCACATGCGGAGATACCGTGGGCGCCGCGAGGAGGGGACGTGGGACTCCCGCACAGATGAGGGCTGGTCCCAGGTCGGGGGAATGCCGGATGGCAGACTGGGGCACCAGTCCACGAGGCGATCACCCCGGCGGTGAAGAGTACAGCAATGGGCCCTTTTGCCCGATAGGTGGCGCGGCCGCCAATACACCCGGACACATGATCGCGTCCGGTGATTCGCGATTTTTCACTCGAACGTGTGTTTGGCGCAACCTTTCGAAAGCAACTACCGTTGTCCAGCAGGGAGACCATCGAGAGGGGCCGACGTGACCACCACCGCAGACAGTGCCGCCATCGCTGCCCAGGACCGCTCCCAGGGCCGACTGGAGCCGGTGCATGCGATGAACGAAGCCACGAACCCTGAGGGGCACAAGCGCTCCCTGCCGGGCCGACCTCCCGGCATCCGGGCGGACAGCTCGGGACTCACCGATCGCCAGCGCCGCGTGATCGAGGTCATCAGGGACTCCGTGCAGCGACGGGGCTACCCGCCGTCCATGCGGGAGATCGGTCAGGCCGTCGGCCTCTCCAGCACCTCCTCCGTGGCACATCAGCTGATGGCCCTGGAACGCAAGGGCTTCCTGCGCCGCGACCCGCATCGCCCGCGCGCGTACGAAGTGCGGGGCTCCGACCAGGCCGCCACGGTGCAGCCCACGGACACCGCGGGCAAGCCGGCCGCGTCCTACGTGCCGCTGGTCGGCCGCATCGCCGCCGGTGGCCCGATTCTCGCCGAGGAGTCCGTCGAGGACGTCTTTCCCCTCCCCCGTCAGCTCGTCGGCGACGGTGAGCTGTTCGTCCTGAAGGTCGTCGGTGACTCGATGATCGAGGCCGCGATCTGCGACGGCGACTGGGTCACGGTGCGCCGCCAGCCGGTCGCCGAGAACGGGGACATCGTGGCCGCGATGCTCGACGGCGAAGCCACCGTCAAGCGCTTCAAGCGCGAGGACGGCCATGTCTGGCTCCTGCCGCACAACGCGGCCTACGAGCCCATCCCCGGTGACGACGCAACCATCCTCGGCAAGGTGGTCGCCGTTCTGCGGCGCGTCTGACAGCGCGCACCCCGTCGGCTGGGCCTCATCGGTCCGCCCTCTGACCGGGCCCCGGGACCTCTGCGCCGGTTCCGGGGCCCTGCGCTGTCGTGGGGCAGATGGCGGCTGCGAATTCGTGCGGTGAGGGCCGGAGGGTGGCCGGTGGCTCAGCCACGCCACCCCCGCGGCTCATGCGTCGTCCGTCTGCCCGGCTGCCCTCTGCTGGGCAGACGCGTCGATCGCCGCCAGCGACTTCCGCACCTGGTTACGGTCCGTCGTGAACCAGAAGTCGGGCAGTGACGCCTTGAGATAGCTGCCGTACCGAGCCGTCGCCAGACGCGGGTCGAGGACCGCGACCACACCCCGGTCCCCCGACGCGCGTACGAGCCGGCCGGCGCCCTGAGCCATGAGCAGCGCGGCGTGGGTGGCGGCGACCGCCATGAAGCCGTTGCCGCCGGCGTCCTCGACGGCCTTCTGCCGAGCGCTCATGAGGGGGTCGTCCGGACGCGGGAACGGGATCTTGTCCATGACGACCAGCTGGCAGCTGGGTCCGGGGACGTCCACGCCCTGCCAGAGCGACAGCGTGCCGAAGAGGCAGGTCTTCGGGTCGGCCGCGAAGTTCTTGATGAGCTCTCCCAGCGTCTCCTCGCCCTGGAGGAGGATCGGGTATTCAGGGATCCGGGACCGGAGCTCTTCGGCGGCCAGCTGGGCCCCCCGCATCGAGGAGAACAGGCCGAGGGTGCGGCCGCCCGCCGACTGGATCAGCTCCGTGAGCTCGTCGAGCATGTCCGCACGGTCGCCGTCCCGCGCGGGACGCGCCAGGTGCTTGGCGACGTAGAGGATGCCCTGCTTGCGGTAGTCGAAGGGCGAGCCGACGTCGATGCCCTTCCACTGCGGGACGTCGTCGCCCTCGGTGCCCTCGGGGGACAGACCCAGGGAGGCACCCACGCCGTTGAAATCGCCGCCCAGCTTCAGCGTCGCGGAGGTGAGGACCACGGAACGGTCCGCGAAGAGCTTCTCCCGCAGCAGACCGGAGACGGACATGGGGGCCACGCGCAGGGAGGCACCGAAGCGGTCGTGGCGCTCGTACCAGACCACGTCCCACTCGGAACCGTTCGTGATGCGCTCCGCCACGTCGTGCACGTTCTCCACGGAGGCCAGGGCCTGCTTGCGGACGGCGTCCTCGTCCTGGACGGACTTGTCGCGGGTCGCGCCGATCGCCGAGATGACCGTGCGGCACGCGTCGCGCAGCGCCATGAGGGCGTAGCCGAGGTCCTCGGGAATCTCCTCCAGACGGCCTGGCAGCGCCAGCTCCATCAGCCGTTCGAATCCCTCGGCCGCGGTCTGGAGCTGGTCCGCGGCCTTCTCGTTGACGAGTTTCGCGGCGCGGCGCACCGCGCGGTTGACCTGGCCGGGGGTGAGTTCGCCGGTGGCGACTCCGGTGACCCGGGAGACCAGTTCGTGCGCCTCGTCGACGATCAGCACCTCATGCTGCGGGAGGACCGGTGCCCCCTCGATGGCGTCGATCGCGAGCAGCGCGTGGTTGGTGACGACGACCTCGGCGAGCTTGGCCCGCTCGCGAGCCATCTCGGCGAAGCACTCGGCGCCGTACGCGCACTTCGAGGCGCCCAGGCACTCCCTCGACGACACCGACACCTGGGCCCACGCCCGGTCCGAGATGCCGGGCGTGAGGTCGTCACGGTCGCCGGTCTCGGTCTCGTCGGCCCAGTCGCGCACCCGGAGCAGGTCCTGGCCCAGCTTGCTGGTGGGCGCGGCGGCCTCGAACTGGTCGAAGAGGCCCTCTTCCTCGTCCTGCGGGACTCCCTCGTGCAGTCGATGCATGCACAGGTAGTTCGACCGGCCCTTGAGCATCGCGAATTCCGGGCGGCGGCGCAGCAGGGGGTGCAGCGAGTCGACCGTTCTCGGCAGGTCGCGCTCCACCAGCTGGCGCTGCAGGGCCAGGGTAGCGGTCGCGACGACCACTCGCTCCCCGTGCGCGAGCGCGGGCACCAGGTAGCCCAGCGACTTGCCGGTACCGGTGCCGGCCTGGACCAGCAGGTGGGAGCCGTCGTCGATCGCTTCCTCGACGGCTTCGGCCATGGCCACCTGACCGGGGCGCTCCGTACCGCCGACGGCAGTGACGGCAGCATGCAGGAGTTCGGGGAGTGAGGGCTTCGTCATAGCGCGACCACCCTACGACCCTGCACTGACAAACGGGCGATCAAGGCGGGGACGGGGGAGGGGATCAAGGCCGTGGGCTCCTCGGTGAGGTGGTGGGAGTGGGCTGTGGGCGGGCCGATCGGCTACGTGGATGAGGGCGTGGCGGAGCCACGCGAACGGGAACGCGGTGAAGCTGCGCGAGCGGGGACGTGGCGGAGCTGCGCGAACGGGTACGTGGCGGAGCTCCGCGATTGATGACGTGGCGGAACCGCGTGAACGAGGGCGTGGCGGAACTGCTCCGAAAATTCGTGCGGAAGGCGGGAACTGCGGCGGGACGGGATGCGTTCAATGAGTGATGGTGTGGTGACACAGCGCTACAGCAGATGCCGGAGGGACCGGTCTCGGACCATGAGGGCGGCCCGCTTGGCGGGCAGGTCGACCTCGGCGGAGAACCGGAAGCCGGCGGTCAGGAATGCGGCTACGGAGGGGGTGTTGCGAATGTCGGGTTCAGCGATGACACGTGTGCAAGAAGGGCGCCGATCGAGAACGAGATCGGCCACGGCCCGGAGCAGCAGACCCCCGAGGCCGCGCCCACGATGCGCGACTCCACCGACAAGAAGGTGGAGCCCCGTGTCATGAGGCCGGGCCGGGTAGTGACGGGCCAGTGGGTCCAGATCGGCCCGGTAGATCTCCCAGTAGCTCATCTGGGTTCCGTCCAAAACACCGATGCACGGCACGCTGCGCCCGTCGCCGGCGAGCTGGGCCCTCAGGTGGTCCCGCGTCACCTCCGGCGGTCCGGCCAGCTCCCAGAATTCCGCGGCGGCGGGGTCGTTCATCCAGCGGCAGATGAGCGGAAGGTCGCATTCGAGGCGGGCTGGGACGAGGTGGAACCCGCCTGCGGGTGTGTCGACCGGGCCCCATTCGGCGACGTAGTGAAGGAGGTCGTCACGACAGGGGACGGAGGAAGGGCGTGGTGCCGAGCCCTCGCAGGAGACTCTGGCGGGGTCCGGAGAGTCGGATCGGGGGCCGACACCGCGGGCCACGTCAGCCATGACCGGGACGGCGGTACCGGCTTCGGCGATCGGATCGGCGGAAGGCACCGAACGCTCCTCTCATGAAGGGGTGGGCATGTCCTCAGGGAGGAAGGAGGCAGGTCAGCAGGGGTCGGAGACGATCAACGCGCTCAGGAGTGCAGGGGGTTGGCGATGGTGACGTAGACGGACTGGGTGTCGACCGGGCCGACGAGTTCGTCGAGGCCGTGCAGCCGGGTCAGCAGGTTGGCTTTGCAGCGCAGGACGGGTGAGTCGAGCAATCGGGCCGGCAGCGAGGTGCGCAGCGGGGCCGGGCCGGAGGCGACGTCTCCCAAGAAGCGGCGGAAGGCGGCGAGCAACAGCCGCTCGTCCGCCAGCCCCTGGGCGCCGAACGCGCCGATGAGGCCGAGCACGTTGTTGACCGCCAGGTAGTACGCGAGCCGCTCGTCGGTGACCTCGTCCCGGACGAACGTGTCGCTCCGTTCTCCGATGCCGGGCAGCCGGGCCTCGAGCTCCGCGCGCCGGGACTCCCGGAAGTAGTAGCCCTGGTTGTCGCGGTAACGACCGCCCGTGGGCCAGCCGTCGGGGTCCAGCAGGAGCAGGGTGTTCTGCTGGTGCGTCTCCAGGGCGATGCCGGCCTCGCCGTCCAGCCAGAGGACGGGACGCACCACGTGCGCGAGGTAGCGCAGGAACCACTCGGCGGCGACAGCTCCGCGGGGCCGGCCGGTACGGCGGGCGAGGCGGGTGACGACCTCGGCCAGCCGGGACCACAGGGCCGGGCCGTGCTTCTCCGTGCGCCCCGGGGCACCCTCCAGCGGGGTCGGGGAGCACGGGCGCGGCGAGAGGAAGCCCGCCACGCAGGAGACGTCGTCGGACGGGCTGAACGGGTTGTGGCGGATCACCACGTCCAGTCCGGGCACGGGGACTTCGTCCGGAGTGTCGACAGCGAGCCAGGCCGGGTCCCGGACGATGTCGAAGCCCGGGTGGACGGACCGCCACTCCTGGGCGAGGCCGCTGCGGAGCAGGCGGTGGACCTCGACACCGCGGTGGAGTTCCTTGCGGAGGTTCTCGCGGCGGGAGTTGGTGATGCGCAGGCCGAGCGAGAGCTTGAGCATCGCGGGGGCGTGGGTTCGGTAGACGGTTCGTACGGAGGAGGTGGGGTGCCAGGGAGGGCCGTGGGTGCCGAGGTCACGGAGCAGGCCGGCGTCCAGGAGGGCAGCGGTCTCCTCACGGTGACGGATCTCGTGTGCCTGCCAGGGGTGCATGGGCAGGAGGGCGAACCCGTCCGGCAGCGCCGGTGCGGTCCCGGCGAGGCGGGCGGTGATCCGGGGCGCGGCGACGGGGCGCCCGCGTTCGGTCCAGGAGGAATCGGTGGCGAGAACGGAGGGAGCGACAGCCATCCAGTGCAGCGGGAAGGAGCCGTGCAACTCGGGTGAGTAGAGCAGCGCTTCGGCGTCGGACAGGCCTTCGCGGCTCTTCGGGCTCGGGTGCAGGGGGTGTCCGAGGACAAGTGCCTGTTCCGCGGACAGGAAGAGGTCCTCGGATTCGGCCGCGGCTTCCCGGCGGGCGGTGACGAAACCGGCGACTCGACGGAGGGAGTCGGCCACGCCCGCGACGAGACCGGCACCGTCGCTGAAGCCGGCGGTGGTGGGGCTGGGGGCGCCCATGGGAAGGGAGTCGTGAGCGGATCCGATACCGGAGCCGGCTGAGGGCGTCTCCCTCGTGAACAGGGCGGCGATCGTCACGGCGTCGGGAACCTGATCACGGAACGCGCGGTGCCCTTCGCCACCGGCCGTGACGAAGGGCACCATGGTTCACCCGGGCTCCCGGGCCGCCGCGATCACGCGGCAGCCGTACGGTCTCCCTTCGGGGTGTTC
>NZ_JAIGQA010000233.1:0-11329 GCF_019733245.1 Streptomyces sp. WAC04114 | reverse complement strand
GGTGGCGGTGTCCCGCCCCAGCTCCACGGTCATCGCAACCGTGTCGCCGGGCCGGGCCACCGCCACCTCACCGAGGTCGACCACCCCCACCACATCCGCGGTCCGGATGTAGAACTGCGGCCGGTACCCGGAGGAGACGGGCGTCGTCCGCCCACCCTCAGGGGCCGACAGGACGTAGACCTGCGCCGAGAAGCGCCGCCGCGGCTTCACACTCCCCGGCGCCGCGACCACATGCCCCCGCCGCACGGCATCCCGCGGCACCCCCCGCAACAACAACGCCACGTTGTCCCCGGCCTGCGCCTCCTCCATCGGCTTCCCGAAGGTCTCCAGCCCCGTGACCACCGTCTCGACACAGGCCCCGAGCACCTCGACCCGGTCACCGACGCGCACCACGCCCCGCTCGACCGCCCCGGTCACCACGGTCCCCCGCCCGGTGATGGTCAGCACGTTCTCCACCGGCAGCAGGAACGGCGCGTCCAGATACCGCTCCGGCATCGGCACATACGTGTCCACCGCGTCGAGCAGCGCCTCGATCGACGCCGTCCAGAGCGGGTCCCCCTCCAGCGCCTTCAGACCCGAGACGCGTACGACGGGTACGGAGTCGCCGCCGTAGCCGTGCGCGGTGAGCAGGTCGCGGACCTCCAGCTCGACCAGGTCGGTCAGCTCCTCGTCGCCCGCGTCGGCCTTGTTGAGGGCGACCACGACGTGGTCGACGCCCACCTGCCGGGCGAGCAGGACGTGTTCGGCCGTCTGCGGCATGATCCCGTCGAGCGCGGAGACGACGAGGATCGCCCCGTCGAGCTGGGCGGCGCCGGTGACCATGTTCTTGACGTAGTCGGCGTGGCCCGGCATGTCGACGTGCGCGTAGTGCCGGGTGTCGGTCTCGTACTCCACGTGCGCGATGTTGATGGTGATGCCGCGCGCCGCCTCCTCGGGCGCGCGGTCGATCCGGTCGAACGGCACGAACGCGCCACTGCCGCGGTCGGCCAGGACCTTGGTGATGGCGGCGGTCAACGTGGTCTTGCCGTGGTCGACATGACCCATCGTGCCGATGTTGAGATGCGGTTTCGTACGGACATAAGCCGTTTTAGACATGGCTGTACCTCGAAGCGTCTGCTCAGCGAAGAAGAAGTGGGACCCCGAGGACCTGCCCGACCCTCCCCTTGCGGGATCCGCCGGACGAACCGGAGAGGGTCAGCTTCGGGCGCCGTCCATGACGGCCGTGAGATCGACGACGGCAGCCTTCGGGGCATCCGTGACCACGGATGCTGCGAGGGCGAAGGCGTGCCGGAACATGTCCTCGATCATTGCCGACGCTTTACCGCACGTCGAATGGTTTTCGGTGGCCCGCGCACGGGGTCGGGCACCGCCGGCTGTGACGCTCGTGAGACGAACCATACGGCGATCACACACATTTGTCGGTTAGTGTCACCGGATGCTCGATGCCACCACCCGCTCTGGGGGCACCGCCACGGCCTCTCCCCGGGCCACCGCCGCGGAGCTCGCCGTCGCCGTTCCCCCGGCAACGACCGTCTCGCCCGCCGTACCGACCCATCTCGCCGCTCGCTGCACCAGAGTTCTGCTCTCCCCGTGGTCGCGGCTGTCCCTGCTCGTCGTGCTGCTCGCCGCCGGCGCGTGCGGGGTGCTGCTGTTCGAGCCGCAGCGGCTGCTGACGGAGGGCTGGCCGCCGCAGCTCGGTGGCGCCGCCGCGGCGGCGGTGTTCACGGTGGCGTACGGCGTGTGCACCGTGGCGTTCGTGCCGAGGCCGCTGCTGAACCTGGCGGCCGGCGCCCTGTTCGGTTCGCAGCTCGGCCTCGGCGTGGCCCTGACGGGCACGGTGCTCGGTGCCGGGATCGCCTTCTGCCTGGGCCGGGCGCTGGGCCAGGACGCCCTGCGGCCCCTGCTGCGGGGGCGCTGGCTGAAGGCCGCGGACGGGCAGCTCAGCCGGCACGGCTTCCGGTCGATGCTGATGGTGCGCCTGTTCCCGGGGGTGCCGTTCTGGGCCGCGAACTACTGCGCCTCCGTCTCCCGCATGGGTCTGCTGCCGTTCCTGCTGGCCACGGGCCTCGGCTCGATCCCGAACACCGCCGCCTACGCCGTCGCGGGCGCCCGTGCCTCCACCCCGACCTCTCCCGCCTTCCTGATCGCCATGGCGTGCATCGCCCTGCCCGCGCTGGGGGGCGTGGTGGTGGCCTGGCGCAAGCGGCACCAGCTGCGCCGCCTCTGACGCGCCGTCACGCCCGGGGCCCGGACGAGTGTCCGCCCCGGGCCGGCTGTCCCGGTCAGACCCGTTCCAGGACCATGGCGTTGGCGAGTCCGCCCGCCTCGCACATGGTCTGGAGCGCGTAGCGGGCGCCCCGTTCCCGCATGGCGTGCACCAGCGTCGTCGTCAGCCGGGTCCCGCTCGCGCCGAGGGGATGCCCGAGCGCGATGGCCCCGCCGTGCACGTTGACCCGGGCGAGGTCGGCGCCGGTCTCCTGCCGCCAGGCCAGTACGACGCTGGCGAACGCCTCGTTGACCTCGAACAGGTCGATGTCGTCGAGGGTCAGTGAGGCCCTGCGCAGCACCTTCTCGGTCGCCGGGATCACGCCCGTGAGCATCAGCAACGGGTCGGAGCCGGTCACGGCGAAGCTGTGCAGCCGGGCGAGCGGGCGCAGCCCGAGCCGGGCCGCCATCTCGCTCGACGTGATGAGCACCGCCGAGGCCCCGTCGTTGATCGGGCTGGCGTTGCCCGCCGTGACGTTCCACTCGATCTGCGGGAAGCGTTCGGCGAAGCCGGGGTCGTGGTAGGCGGGCTTGAGGCCGGCGAGGATCTCGGGGGTGCTGCCGGGCCGAACGCACTCGTCGCGCGTGACGCCTTCCAGTGGCGCGACCTCGGCGTCGAAGAGCCCGTTCTCCCAGGCCGCGGCCGCCTTGCGGTGGGAGGAGACGGCGAAGGCGTCCAACTGCTCGCGGCCGATCGACCACTTCGCGGCGATCAGCTCGGCGCTGACACCCTGCGGAACGAGCCCCTCCGGGTAGCGCTCGGCGACCCCGGGGCCGAAGGGATCCTTGCCCGCCGGCACGTTCGACCACATCGGCACCCGGCTCATCGACTCGACCCCGCAGGCCACGACCAGGTCGTAGGCGCCCGAGAGCACCCCCTGCGCCGCGAAGTGCACGGCCTGCTGGGACGAGCCGCACTGGCGGTCCACGGTGGTCGCCGGCACCGACTCCGGGAAGCCCGCGGACAGCACGGCGTAGCGGGTGGTGTTCATGGCCTGCTCGCCGACCTGGTCCACGGTGCCGCCGATGACGTCGTCGATGAGCGCCGGGTCGACCCCGGAGCGCTCGACGAGGGTGCGCAGGGTGTGGGCGAGGAGCTCCACGGGATGGATGTGCGCGAGGGCGCCGTTGGGCTTGCCCTTGCCGATCGGGGTGCGTACGGCTTCGACGATGACTGCGTCACGCATGTGCGGGCCTCCACGACTACCGGTGAGTAGGAAATCCGAACTCACCGTAGCCCGCAGGGTTGGAAATTCCAACCCTCTTCTAGACTGAGCGCCATGGCCGCCAGCAAAGACCCGCGCCCCTGCTCCATCGCCGACACCCTCGCGCTCGTCGGCGAGAAGTACTCCCTGCTCGTGCTGCGGGAGGTGTGCCTGGGCAACGGCCGGTTCGACCAGCTGGTGCGCAACATCGGCGCCCCGCGCGACATCCTGGCCACCCGGCTGCGCCGGCTCGTCGACGCCGGGATCCTGGCCAAGCACCTCTACAGCGAGCGCCCGCAGCGCTTCGAGTACCGGCCGACCCCGGCCGGTCTGGAGCTGGAGCCGGTGCTGATGACCCTCATGGCGTGGGGCGACCGCCATCTGCGGGCGGACGGTGACCGGCCGATGGTCCTGGAGCACTCCTGCGGCCGCCCGCTCGCCCCGGCCGTCACCTGCCGGGCCTGCGGCGACGAGGTGCGCCACGAGGACCTCACGGCCCGCCCGCAGGCGCCGGGCTGGACGGTGACCGGACCCAGCGCCGCCTGATCGCCCTGGTCAGCGGCGGCTTCCAAACCCCTGTGTCCTGGCGGCCTTCCGGGGACGCTACGCTTCCCCCTCGGCGCACATGATCCCCCGTTCACCGCAACGGCGGCCCGGTGTGCCCGTCGTCCGTTCCCACGATCGGCACTTGGACTCCGCTACCTCATGTCTTGGTTCGAATCACTCATCCTCGGACTCGTCCAGGGGCTGACCGAGTTCCTCCCCGTCTCCTCCAGCGCCCACCTGCGGCTGACGGCGGCCTTCTCGGGCTGGGAGGACCCGGGCGCGGCCTTCACGGCGATCACGCAGATCGGCACCGAGGCAGCCGTGCTGATCTACTTCCGCAAGGACATCGGGCGGATCATCTCGGCCTGGACGCGCTCGCTCACGAACAAGGCGCTGCGCAGCGACCCGGACGCCCGGATGGGCTGGCTGGTCATCGTCGGCTCGATCCCGATCGGTGTGCTCGGCGTGACGCTGAAGGATCAGATCGAGGGACCGTTCCGCGATCTGCGCGTCACCGCGACCATGCTGATCGGCATGGGCATCGTCCTGGGCGTCGCCGACCGGCTCGCGGCCCGCGACGAGAGCGGCGGCAAGCACCGCGCGCCCAAGCAGCGCAAGGCCCTGGAGGACCTGGGCGTCCGGGACGGCCTGATCTACGGTGTCTGCCAGGCCATGGCGCTCATCCCGGGCGTCTCCCGCTCCGGCGCCACCATCAGCGGCGGCCTGTTCATGGGCTACAAGCGCGAGGCCGCGGCCCGCTACTCCTTCCTGCTCGCCATCCCCGCGGTGCTCGCCTCGGGCGCGTTCGAGCTGAAGGACGCCACGGAGGGAGGCCATGTGTCGTGGGGTCCGACGATCTTCGCGACGATCATCGCCTTCGGCGTCGGGTACGCGGTGATCGCGTGGTTCATGAAGTTCATCTCGACCAAGAGCTTCATGCCGTTCGTCTACTACCGCATCGCGCTCGGCATCCTCATCATCGCCCTGGTCAGCATGGGTGCCCTGAGCCCGCACGCGGCCGAGTCGGCGGGCTGACCCGGGACGGGTTCCCGGGCGATGTGACCCCGCTCTCGTGACCAACCGCATAGGGATCGCGTAGCCGTCCGGTAGCGGGCTGTCAGTGGCTGCCCCTAGGCTTGTCCGCATGTCCCCCGATTTCGTGACCCCTGGTTCCGTGCGGTCCGCTGCCGAGGTCAACGACGAGATCCGTGCGCTGTGGCAGCGCACGGGCGGCACCCTGTCGGCCGAGGAGCGCGCGGAGTACGAGCTGCTCGTCGTCGAGTGGGCGGCCGCGATCCGAGCCGGCGTCGTCAAGGCGGCCTGAGCAGCCTCCGCCGTCGCCGTTCCACCCCCTTCCCTGCGCTTTCTAGGCGCGCAGCCGCGCCAGCACCTCGTCGTCGAGGACCAAGGGCCGCTCCTCGGGCAACAGCCCCGCGGCCGCCTCCAGTTGCCCCGCCCGCACCAGGCCGTGGATCTCCGTGGCGAGCGGCGTGACGTCCTCGATCCCCACGATCCACTCGTCCGCGTAGCGCGCGGCGGCCTCCCCGGCGAGCCCCAGCTGAAGCGACCGGTGCGGGAGCGGGTTGAGGTGCAGGTCCCGTTCCGGATCCCACTGCACCCGCGCGGGCGCCTGTCTCAACTGCCGCTTCCAGGAGGCCTGGTCGCCGTGCAGCGCGGGGACGTGATGGGACAGGCAGGCATTGCGCAGCGCCCAGAGGAAGCCCTCGCGGTCGATCTCGATCGCCAGGACGGTCTCCTGGCCCTCCTTGGTGCCCCAGCCGCAGCGGTACATCATCCACAGGAACGACGGCTTGATCCATGTCATGCGCTCCCGCTTCCACGCGCCCGGGAAGCGGCCCTGGCGGGCGGCGGGGCCGCCGATCTCCGGGCGGTAGGCCTGGTAGACGGTGATCGTGGACCCGGTGTGGCGGGCGCGCACCTGGTACTTCGGTTCGTGTCGTTCGTTCACGACGGACAGGCTGGGCCCCGCTGCCCCTCGGCGGCCACCGAATATCGCTCACGCACGGCTCTTGGCCCGGCCCTCGCCATGCCCAACACTGATCCGATGACGCAGCGCGTGGAGCTCGCCACCGTGAGGGACCGGCTGGCCGTGGACGGGCTGATCACCGACTACGCGGTGGCGGTCGACGACGGCGACTGGGAAGCGTACCGGGGGCTGTTCGCCCCGCGCGGGCGGGCGGACTACCGCTCGGCCGGCGGCATCGAGGGAGAGGCCCGGGCGGTCGCCGCGTGGCTCGCGGAGAGCCTGCGGCTGTTCCCGATGCGGCAGCACCTGATCGTCAACCGGCGGGTGCGCTTCGGGATCTGGGAGCAGGACACCGGCGACACCGCCGAGGTCCAGGCCGACTATGTCAATCCCATGGCCACCACCGGGCCCGCCCCCGACTTCGTGTGCGGCGGCCGGTACTCCTTCGCGGCGCTGCGCACGGACGACGGCTGGCGGCTGAGCGAGGTGGTCGTACGGGAGAAGTGGCGGCGCCTTCCCGAGCCGAAGAGCGCACCTGTCGCCCCCTGACCCGGCTCGGGTGCAGCGGCGGCGCCTTCCCGGGCCGGACAAGGCACCTGTGGTCAACTGACCCGGCGTCCTGTGTCCTAGATCGTCCGCAGGGCGCACACTGGAGGCACCCGCGGGTAGGAGGCGCCTATGAAGACGCTCGGCCACTGGCTCGCCTCCCCCTGGCGCCGCTCGGCCGCCGCGGCGGTCGCGGGCGCCCTCCCCGTCCTCGCCTTCCCCGCGCCGTCGCTGTGGTGGTGCGCCTACGCCGCCCTGGTCCCCTGGATCCTGCTGCTGCGGACCGCGCCGACGGGGAAGCGGGCCGCCCTCGACGGCTGGTGCGGCGGCCTCGCCTTCATGCTGGCCATGCACCACTGGCTGCTGCCGAGCCTGCACGTGTTCACGATCGTCATCGCAGCCCTCCTCGGCGCCCTGTGGGCCCCCTGGGGCTGGCTGGTGCGCCGTCTCCTCGGCGGTCTTCCCTCCCCCGGCCGGGTCGCGGTGGCGCTGGTGGTACTGCCGTCGGGCTGGCTGGCCGTCGAGCTGGTCCGCTCCTGGCAGGGGCTCGGCGGCCCCTGGGGCATGCTCGGCAGCAGCCAGTGGCAGGCGGAGCCCGCACTGCGGCTCGCCTCGGTCGGCGGGGTGTGGCTGCTCAGCTACCTGCTCGTGGCCGTCAACGTCGCCGTCGCCGTCCTCGTCGCGGTCCGCCGGGCCCGGATGCCCGCCGTGGCCGGTCTGGTCGCCACGGCCGCCGCCACCTCCGCCGCCTGGGCCTTCTCGCCCCGCCCCGCCGTGGACGGCCAGGTCAGGATCGCCGTCGTGCAGCCCGGCGTCATCGTCGGCCCGGGCGGCCGGTTCGACCGCGAGGAGCAGCTCACCCGCCGGCTCGCCGGCCAGGACGTCGACCTGATCGTCTGGGGCGAGAGCAGCGTCGGCTTCGACCTCGGGGACCGGCCTGGTCTCGCCCGGCGTCTGGCGGACCTGTCCCGCGCGACGGGCGCCGACATCCTGGTCAACGTGGACGCCCGGCGTTCCGACAAGCCCGGCATCTACAAGAGTTCGGTCCTGGTCGGGCCCGACGGCCTGACCGGCGAGCGCTACGACAAGATGCGGCTCGTGCCGTTCGGCGAGTACATCCCAGCCCGGTCCCTGTTCGGCTGGGCCACCTCCGTCGGCAAGGCCGCGGCCGAGGACCGCAGGCGCGGCTCGCAGCCGATCGTGATGAACGTCGGGGACGGCCTGCGCGTGGGCCCGCTGGTGTGCTTCGAGACCGCCTTCCCCGACATGACCCGCCATCTCACGCGGGAGGGCGCCGACGTGCTGATCGGCCAGTCGTCGACCTCCACGTTCCAGCACAGCTGGGCGCCCGAGCAGCACGCGTCGCTGGCCGCGCTGCGCGCCGCCGAGACCGGCCGCCCCATGGCGCACGCGACCCTCACGGGCGTCTCCGCCGTCTACGGCCCGGACGGACGGCGCATCGGTTCATGGCTGGGCACGGACGCCTCGGCCGCGCGGATCTACGACGTCCCCCTCGCCCACGGCACCACGCCCTATGTCCGCCACGGCGACTGGACGGTACACGCGGCGATGGTGATCCTCGCCCTGTGGGCTGTCGGCGAGGGCGCACGGACGCTGCGGCTCAGGCGGTCCGCTCCTGAACCGCGCGTACCACCCGCTCGCACAGTTCGTGGGTCTCCAGCGCGTCCCGGGCGCTGAGCACCTTGCCGGCCCGGACCGCGTCGAGGAACGCGAGCACCGCCTGCTCGATGCCGCGCTGACGGGCCACCGGCACCCAGTCCCCGCGCCGCCGCACGGTCGGCTGCCCCTTGTGGTCGACCACCTCGGCGAGATTGATCACCTGCCGCTTGGTGTCCTGCCCGGACACCTCGAGAATCTCCTCGGCGGAACCGCTGAGCCGGTTCATCACGCCGAGCGCGATGAAGCCGTCCCCGGCGAGCTGGAGCACCACGTGGTGCAGCAGCCCGTCCCGGACCCGGGCACGCACCGTCACGTCGTCGACCTCGCCGGGCACCAGGAACCGCAGGGTGTCGACGACGTGGATGAAGTCGTCGAGGATCATCGAGCGGGGTTCCTCCGGCAGCCCGATGCGGTTCTTCTGCATCAGGATCAGCTCGCGCGGGTGGTCCGCGCACTGCGTGTAGCCGGGGGCGAAGCGCCGGTTGAAGCCGACGGCGAGGCTCACGTCCCGCTCCTCAGCGAGCGCCACCAGCCGCGCGGAGTCGTCGAGTTCGTAGGCGAGCGGCTTGTCGACATAGGTCGGCACGCCCGCCTCCAGCAGCCGCGTCACGATCTCCGGGTGCACGAGCGTGGGCGCGTGCACGAAGGCCGCGTCGAGGCCCGCCGCGAGCAGGGAGTCGAGGGTGGTGTGCCGCCGCTCCGGCGGGATGTGCAGGCCCTCCGCGACCCGGTCCAGTGTTGCGGGCGTACGGGTCTGCAGGTGCAGTTCGACCCCGGGCCGGCAGGCGAGGACCGGGAGGTAGGCCTTCTGTGCGATGTCACCGAGTCCGATGCAGCCGACCTTCACGGGGTGATCTCCTCCAACGGTTGCCTGCCGGGGTCTGCCCGGAAGCATACGGCCGCTGCGGGGGCGCCCAGTCGGCGATGCCGTCGAAGCTGCGCAGGAACAGGGCGGGCCCGGCTTTCGACAGTGCGGCGACGGCCGAGTCGCGCACGGCCATGCCGGCCCGGCTGCTCATGAGGCTGAGCCGGGCCGCTTTCACGGCCTGGCGTGCGATGGCGGTCGTGCGGGGCAGCCGGGCGGCGGTGTAGGCGGCGAGGTCGTCGCAGTGGTGGGCGAGCGTGACGGCGTCCTCGATCGCCTGGTTGCCGCCCTGGCCGAGGCTCGGGGGCATGGCGTGTGCGGCGTCGCCGAGCAGGGCGGCCCGGCCCTTGTGGTAGGCGGGCAGGGGTACGGCGATGTGGTGCACGTCGTGACGCAGGACGTCCTCGGGCCGGGCGGCGGCGAGCACGGCCGGGATCGGGTCGTGCCAGTCCCCGAAGCGGCGCAGCAGCTCGGACTTCTCGTCGTCGGGCGCCCGGCCGCCGGCCGGGGTCAGGGCGGCGCCGTAGGCGTAGACGCGTCCGTCCTTCAGCGGGTGGGTGCCCCACAGGCGGCCCCGGCCCCAGGTCTCGTGCGAGGAGAACCGGGCGCCGGGGACGGGGATCATGACCCGCCAGGTGGTGAAGCCGGAGTAGACGGGCCCCGGATGGCCGGGGAAGAGCGCCCCGCGCACGGCGGACCGGACGCCGTCCGCGCCCACCACCAGGTCCGCTTCGAGTTCGCCGTCCGTGGTCGTGACGCGGGCCGCCCGGCCGGGTCCTCCGCTGTCGGCGAGCACCGCGGCGGCGTCCGTGCGGACGGCGTCCGCCGGGAGCAGGGCGGCGAGACGCTCGATCAGGGTGGCGCGGGGCAGCAGCACGAGCGGGCCGCCGAAGCGCTCGGCGGCGGCCTCGGCAGAGGAGCGGGAGAGCCACCGCCCGCTCGGAGCGCGCAGGCCGCCGTCTCCCGACCAGGCGGCGAGGTCGCGGACCTCGTCGCCGAGGCCGATGACGTCCAGTGCGCGCAGGGAGTTGGGCGCGAGGGAGATCGCCGCGCCGACCGGCTCCAGCGAACGGGCCCGCTCCAGCACGGTGACCCGCAGACCGCGCCGGTGCAGGGCGACCGCCGCGGTCAGGCCTCCGATACCGCCGCCGATCACGACGGCGTGCCCGGGTTGCGCCATGGGTCCTCCTCGTCTGTGACTACACCTGTAGTGACGCCATCGACGTTACTACAGGTGTAGTCGGACGGGTAGCGTGAGCCCCATGTCCACCAGCACCGCCGGTCCCAGCCGCTCCGACCTCGTCGCCGACACCGCCCTCGCCCTGCTCGCCGAGCGCGGGATGCGCGGCCTCACACACCGGGCGGTCGACGAGGCGGCCGCACTCCCCCAGGGCTCCACGTCGAATCTCGCCCGGACCCGGCAGGCCCTGCTGGAACTGGCGGTGCGGCGGCTGGCCGACCGTGAGGCGCGGGTGCTGGCCCTGCACGAGATGCCGGACCCGGCGGCCGGGACCGACTCGCTGGTGGACGCGCTGGCCCTGGCGGCCCACCGGGCCCTGACGGACAACCGCGCGCTGACCCTCGCCCGGTACGAACTGGCCCTGGAGGCGACGCGCCGCCCCGAACTACGGGCCTACTTCGACGCCACGGGCGCCCGATTCAGGGACCAGCTGACCGCCCTGGTCACCGGCATGGGCTCGACGGACCCGGCCCGGCACACCCTGTCGCTGATCGCCTGGGCGGACGGGCTGATGTTCAGCTGTGTGGCGGGATCGTTCGGCGCGGACACACCGAGCCTGGAGGAGGTCCGGGCCGGCCTGCGGGAACTGCTGAAGGGCATGCTCGGGGACTGAAAATCTTGTGGTGCGGCGGAGGCGGCTCGGACAGGATGCGTCCATGACGAACGAACGCCGAGAGCCCGCCACCACCGCCGACGAGCGCACGATGCTGGAGGGCTGGCTGGACTACCACCGCCAGACCCTCGCCTGGAAGTGCGAGGGCCTGACCGACGCCCAGCTGCGCACCGCCGCGGTGGAACCGTCCGAGCTGAGCCTGATGGGACTGGTGCGGCACATGGCGGAGGTCGAGCGGGGCTGGTTCCGCAAGGTGCTCACGGCCGAGGACGCCGGCCCGATCTACTACACCGAGGAGGATCCGGACGGCGAGTTCCATCTGTCCGAGTCCGACACATGGGAGGAGGCCTACGCCACCTGGCAGTCCGAGATCGAGACCGCC
>NZ_JAIGQA010000232.1:0-11497 GCF_019733245.1 Streptomyces sp. WAC04114 | reverse complement strand
GCCTTCGGACGTCGGGACGGGACTCACCGGCAGACGGGAGGGGCCGTCAACGCGCCCCCTCCCGTCTGCCGGTGAGTCCCGTCCCGACGTCCGAAGGCCGCGCCGGCGGGGCGGACGCCCGCGGAGCCGGCCGGAGGGCCGCCTGCCGGACGACGCCCCCGACGAACCGGGCGTTGCCGAACAGATAGCGCCGCCACAGCCGGCGCGGCTCGCAGCCCAGCCGGAACAGCCACTCCAGTCCGCCCTGTTGCATCCAGGACGGCGCCTGCCGCTTGCTGCCCGCGATGAAGTCGAACGCGGCGCCCACCGCCACGGTCACCACCGGCAGCGCGGCGCTGAGCTCGGCGGCCCGGTGGTCCTGCAGCGGGGTGCCGAGACCCACCCAGACGATGTCGGCCCCCCGTGCGCGGATGTCGTCCTCCTGGTCCCGCAGCTCCTGGGCGGTCAGCGACCGGAACGGCGGGGAGCAGGAACCGGCGAACACGGCCCGGGGGAAGCGCCTCCGCAGTTCGCGCTGCAGCGCGGCCAGCACCTCGGGTGTGGAGCCCAGCAGGTAGTGGCGCAACCCCGTGCCCTGGCTCATGGAGAAGACGTCCAGCATCAGGTCGGGGCCGTAGACGCGCCTGCGGGGCAGCGCCGTGCCCCGGTGGAGGAGCTGGTTCGCCCAGACCACCGGCTGCCCGTCGGCGAGGTTGAGGAACGCCGAGCGGAGGGTCCTGAGCAGCGCCGGGTCCCGGTCGGCCAGGGCGAGGGTGTAGGCGTTGCACAGGTGCACGTCGCTCCCCGCGGGGGCGACGGCGGCTGTGTCGGCCTGTGCCGACCGGTGCGCCTCGCGTGCCTCCCGGGTGTGCAGGGCGCGGTGTACCACCCGGCGGGCGGCGCCCTCACGGGTGTGCGCCGTGACGGGCACGCCCAGACACGAGACGACGGGGACGGAGGTTGTGCCGCTCGCCGTTTCGCCGATCGCCGTCATCGACGGGCCGTGCCGTTCACCACGGTGACGGGGTGCCGCCGGGGGGTGGTGCCGAAGTCTTCGAAGTCGATACGGCGGCGGAAGTCCCCGACGGTTTCGCGCAGGCCGTGCTCCACCGGGGTCGTAGGATTCCAGTCCAGCAGTTCGCGGGCCAACGTGATGCTCGGACGGCGCTTCTCGGGGTCGTCCTGCGGCCGGGGGACCAGCACGATCTCGGACGGGGACTCGGTGAGCTTGCTGATCCACTGGGCCAGTTCGAGCATCGTGATCTCGTGGGGGTTGCCGAGGTTGACCGGGCCGCCGTGGCTGCTCCCGATCATCCGCATCAGCCCGTCGACCAGGTCGTCCACGTAGCACAGCGACCTGGTCTGGCTGCCGTCCCCGGTGACCGTGATCGGCTCTCCCCGCAGGGCCTGGCGGATGAACGTGGGGATCGCCCGGCCGTCGTCCGGTCGCATCCTGGGCCCGAAGGTGTTGAAGATGCGCACGATCTTGGCGTCCACACCCCGGCTCCTGCGGTACGCCGTCGTCAGTGCCTCACCGAAGCGCTTCGCCTCGTCGTACACCGAGCGCGGGCCCACCGGGTTCACATGTCCCCAGTAGCTCTCCGGTTGCGGATGGACCAGCGGGTCGCCGTACGACTCGGAGGTGGAGGCCAGCAGGAAGCGGGCGCCCTTGGCGGCGGCCAGATCCAGGGCGTGCCAGGTGCCGGCCGAGCCCACCCGGAGTGTCTCCAGGGGCAGTCTCAGGTAGTCCACCGGCGAGGCTGGTGAAGCCATGTGAAAGACGGCGTCCACCGGCCCCGGCTCGTCCAGGCCCAGGGTGATGTCCTGGTGGCGGAACTGGAAACGCGGGTCACCCGTAAGGTGCTCGATGTTCTCGGGACTGGACGTCAGAAAGTTGTCCACACAGACGACTTCGTGCTCCGCCTGAAGCAATCGCTCACACAAATGGGAGCCGAGGAACCCGGCCCCACCCGTCACTACCGCACGCATGCAGGTCCTCTCGGCCGCCCCGCCCGGCCTGGTGGCGAGGGCGGGCTTCGGCGTCATTGCCGAAGTGTGGATCAATATCGTGTTTCTATTCCTTAGTCAGAGATGGCCGCATTGGGATGTTCTGAGGGCCGCAATGCGCCCGAACAAGGACACCTTTCACCCGTTCCGCCGCAGAAGACGAAGGGATGCGCGATGCCGGTATCCGCTGCGAAGACGGCCCCTCACACGCCGGCTCGCCGGGGGCGTGCGCGCGGAGGAGTCCGGGCCGCCAAGCGGTTCATCGACTGCGCGGGGGCCGCCGTCCTGCTCCTGTTCGTGGCGCCGGTGCTGATCGCCGCCGCCGTGGCGGTGAAGCTCGACAGTCCGGGCCCGCTGCTGTTCCGCCAGCGCCGCACCGGCTGGCAGGGCAAGGAGTTCCACGTCCTGAAGCTGCGCACGATGCACGTCGGTTCGGAGCGGTTGCGCGACGCCATGGCGGAGTCCAACGAGGCCGACGGGCACCTCTTCAAGATCCGCGAGGACCCGCGGGTGACCAGGGCCGGGCGCTGGCTGCGGCGTTACTCCCTGGACGAGCTGCCGCAGCTGGTCAATGTGCTGCGGGGGCAGATGTCCTTGGTCGGACCGCGTCCGCTCCCGGTCGCGGACTCGGCGTTCACCGGGGAGGCCCGGCGCCGCCTGCTGGTCCGCCCCGGGATCACCGGGCTGTGGCAGGTGAGCGGACGGTCCGACCTCGCCTGGGAGGACGCCCTGCGCCTGGATCTCGAGTACGTCGACACCTGGTCGATCCGGCTCGACCTGGCGATCCTCTGCCGGACCCTCCCCGCCGTGCTGCGCGGCGACGGCGCGTACTGAGCCGGCGCGAGGTTCACCTCCACAGCGCCGTCCACAGGGCGTTGCCGGAGCCCACGGCCCCAGCGAACCAGATCAGCCAGGGAGTGACACCAGATGTCCGAGACTCGCCGTGGTGCGTCGCGGGTGCAGGAATCCCCGCCCGGTGCGGAGCGGGCCCGATGGATTCAGCGCCGGTGCACGGACTGGGGCCTGCCCGCCGTCATCGTCCGCCGGCTGCGCGACCGCCGCGTCAGGATGCCGCTGTACGCCGTGGCCGGACTGGTCCTGGCCGGCGCCGCCTGGATCGCGATCACCGGAGTACTCGCCCGAAACGAGCTGCTGGCCGCCCAGCGGAGCCTGCAGACGCTACGGCAGCACCTCGCGCAGCCCGCAACGGCCCCGGCCACCGCCGCGGGCCCGCCTGCGGCGCCGGCCGCGGCAGTGCGGGACGCGGTGCGCGACGCCACCGGCCACGCCGCCCGGGCCCACCGGCTCACGACCGGCCCAGCCTGGTTCCCGGCGGCTCATCTGCCCGTTCTCGGCGGCCCCTTCCGCACGGTGCGCGGCCTCGCGGAGGCCTCCGACCGGCTGACCCACGACGTGCTCCCTCCCCTGGCGCGCACCGTCGCGGAACTCGATTCCACCGGGGCGGACGACGGCCGGCACCTGGACCTCTCCGCGCTGCGTCGTGTGGCTCCCCTTCTCGAACAGGCCTCGCGCAGCGCATCGAGGGTGCGTGCCGACGTCGACGGCCTCCCGCACGGCACCTGGCTGCCGGCCACCGACCGGGCGCGCACCGAACTCGCCCGCCGGCTCGACCGGATCACCCCGCTCGCCCACGATGCCGCCGCGGCGGCCCGGTTGATGCCCTCGATGCTCGGAGCGGACGGACCGCGACGGTATCTGGCGGTGTTCGAGAACACCGCCGAGGCTCGTGGAACGGGCGGGCTGCCGGGAGCCTTCGCGGTGCTCAGGGCGGAGCGGGGCCGGCTGAGCTTCGAGCACTTCGGCAACGACACCGAACTGAGCGAGGCCGCCGCGGACGTCGACCTGGGAGCGGAGTTCAACGGGCTCTACGGCCCTGCCGCCCCGACCCGGACCTGGGTCAACTCCAACATGAGCCCACACTTCCCGTACGCGGCGCGGATCTGGGCCGCGGCGTGGCAGCGGCACAGCGGCCAGCGGGTGGACGGCGCCTTCGGCCTGGACCCCGGTGCGGTCGCCGGGCTCCTCACCGCCTCCGGCCCCGCCCGGCTGCCCGACGGGAGGGCCGTCACCGCCCACAACGTCGTGGATCTCAGCGAACGCGCCAGCTACGCGCTCCACCCGGACTTCAGGCGGCGCAAGGCGTACTTCCTCGATGTGGCACGCGCGGTGGCCATCCGGCTGCTCGGCGCGTCGGCGGACCCCACGAACCGGACGGCACTCTTCTCGGCCCTGCACCGGCAGTTGGGGGAGGGCCGGATCAAGGTGTGGAGTGGGCACGCGGCGGAGCAGCGCGAGCTGCTGGCGCGTTCGTTCGGCGGAGCGCTGCCCGGGGGTTCCGCTCCCCTGGCCGGTCTGGTCGTCAACAACGCGGCGGGTACGAAGCTCGACTACTACCTCGACCGCCGGCTCACCTGGGCACCGGGCCGGTGTGTCGACGGCCGGCGCGAGGTCACCGTGACCGTGCGCCTCGCCAACCGGGCTCCCCTCTCGGGGCTCCCGCCGTACGTCGTCCAGCGGGTGGACGACCCGCCCTACGACACCCGGCCGGGTGACAACCGCCTCCTGGTGTCCTATTACGCCAGCGCCGGCGCCACCCTGGCCGGTGCGACCCTGGACGGCCGCTCCGCTCAGCTCAGCCACGGCGCCGAGCGGGGCTACCCGGTCTTCACCCTCGACGTCGAGCTGCCCGCGGGCGCCGCGCGCACCCTCGTACTCCACTTGCTGGAGCGCCCCTCGGACCAACCCGCCTTCGTGCTGCGCCAGCCCCTGGTGCACCCCCTGCGGGCCAGAGCGCTGCCGGGCGGTCCGTGCACCGGCTGATCCGCCAGCCCAGCGGTACGGGATCCCCTTCCCGGCCGGCGGTGCCGTGACGCACGCCTCGCCGACCCCGGTGGCGGCTCCGGCCGACTCGGCAACATATGTCACGTTTTGACCGTGTATCGCGGCTACGATCACGTAGCTCCTGAACATCAATGTCGCCGCCGTCTTGCACACCTGGGGTGGATACCTTGGATCTGTCCGACTACCTTCGGTTCCTGGTCAGGCGCTGGCGCATCATCGCGGCGCTGGGCCTGCTGGGAACAGCGGTCGGCGTGTTCGTCACCCACACCACCACACCGCAGTACCAGGCCACCTCGACACTCTTCGTGTCGCTCCAGGACTGGGACGACACGGTCAAGCTCAATCAGGGCAACAGCTTCGCCCAGGCGCGCGTGCGCTCCTACGCGGAAGTGGTCACCAGCCCTTACGTGACCGAACCGGTCGCCGAGCTGCTGCGCCTGGACATGACGCCCTCACAGCTGGCCCGGAAGATCACCACAGAGGTGCCTCTCGAAACGGTACTTCTCAAGATCACCGTCACCGACACCAAACCGGCCCGGGCGGCTTGGATCAGCAACGCGGTGGCCCACCGCTTCGCCGAGGTCATCGCCAAGATCGAACGACCGGAGGGCGCCCGGCTCTCGCCCGTCCGGCTGAGCATCACCGAGCACGCCACCAGGCCCAGGACGCCGACGTCCCCGAACCTGGTGCTCAACCTCGCACTCGGGATCGTGGCAGGCCTGGGCCTCGGTACCGGCCTGGCGGTCGCGCGGGAGTCGCTGGACACCTCGGTGCGCAGTCGCAGCGACCTCGCCCGGTGTCTCGCCGACACCGGCGGGCCGGCCGTACTCGGCAGCGTCGTCCTCGACCAGAGCGCCTCCCGGCACTCGGTGGCGGCGGACGACGACGCGTTCGGCCGACGGGCTGAGGACTTCAGACGGCTGCGCACCAACCTCCGGTTCGTCGACATCGACGCTCCGCCCAAGGTCATCGCCGTCACCAGTGCGGTGCCCGCCGAAGGGAAGACGAGCATCTCGATCAATCTGGCGTCCTCACTGGCCGAGTTCGGTTCCTCGGTCTGTCTGGTCGACGCCGACCTGCGGCGCCCCAGCGTGGCCTCCGCGCTCGGCCTGGTACAGGACGCCGGACTGACCACCGTGATGATCGGCCAGGCGAAAGCCGGGGAGGTGATGCAGTCGGCGGGCGCGTTCTCGGTGCTGGCCAGCGGGATGCTGCCGCCGAACCCCGCGGAGATGCTGGGCTCGGAGCAGTTCCGTGCCGTGGTGCGCTCGCTCGCCGACAGGTTCGACCACGTGGTGATCGACACCGCGCCGGTCCTCCCGGTCGCGGACACACCGGCGATGGCCTCGGCGGTCGACGGCTATCTGCTGGCCGCCCGGTACGCGAAGAGCTCCCGGGGCCAGGTCACCGACGCCGTGCGCGCCCTGCAAGACGTCGGCGCCACCGTGCTCGGCAGCGTGCTCAACATGGTGCCCGCCAAGCGCGACAGCGAGCAGTACGGCTACGGGTACCGTCCCAAGCCCTCGGGACGCCGGGAGCGGCTCCGGCTCATGCTCCGGCCACGGCTGCGCCGCCGCGGCAGGCCGGCGACGATCGGCGTCTTCCCCGCGCCGTCCGCCCCGACGGCGAAGGACACCACGCCGGTGGCTGCCCAGGACGGTGGCGACCATCACTGACCGCGGAGAGGGCGCCGCGGCCGGCCCCGGCCGCGCCCGCCGGGTGCCGCGCCGTCGGCCGGGCGGCCGTCGGCGCGGGGGACCCGGCATGACGGTTCGCGGCTCCCGGCCGATGGCCCGTGGCGCGCGGATGCGTGCACTCCCGGTCCTGACGGCCGCGGTCCTGGGGGGCTCGGCACTGCTCGTCTCCTGCGCGGCCGACTCACCGGTGCGTACGCGGGCCGCCGCCGGGTCTGCCGCGGGGCCGGTCGAGCAACTGAGGGTCAGGGTCCTCGACGTCCTGCCGCACGACCCGACGGCCTATACGCAGGGCCTGGAGATGGCCGGGCACACGCTCTACGAGGGAACGGGCCTGCCCGGTGAGTCGTCGATCCGCCGGGGCCCGCCCGGCGGACGTCCCACCGTCCGTGCCGAGCTGCCGGCGCCACTGTTCGGGGAGGGGGTCACCGTCCTCGGACCGACGCTGTGGCAGTTGACCTGGCGGGACCGCATCGCGATCGAACGGGACGCCTCGACCATGGCCGAGCTGCGTCGTCTCCCCTACCACGCGGAGGGCTGGGGTGTGTGCCACCAGCCGGGGCGCGGGCGGCTGGTCACCAGTGACGGTTCCGCCCGGCTCACCTTCCGGGACCCGCACACGCTGGCCCCGACGGGTGAACTCCTCGTCACTCTTGGGGGCCGTCCGGTGCCGCGGCTCAACGAGCTGGAATGCGTGGGCGACCGTGTGTACGCCAATGTCTGGCCCTCCGACCGGATCGTGCGCGTCGACACGGGCACCGGCACGGTCACCGCTCAGATCGACGCCTCGGGGCTGCTGCCCTCGAAGAAGCGGCGGCCCGCCGAGGTGCTGAACGGCATCGCCGCCGTCCCGGGCACCGACGAGTTCCTGCTCACCGGCAAACGGTGGCCGAAGATGTTCCGGGTGGTCTTCGTCGCCAGGTGATGCGGTCCCTCCCCTTCCGGTCGGCAGGGCCGCGCGGCAGGGAGCCGGGGGCCCCGGGCCGTACTGGCTGCCTGGGCGCGGGCAGCCTCCAGCCACAAGGGGCGGGTGTCCCGCTGCCGACCGAGGAGACGTCCCGCTCACCAGGTCCGCGTCTGCGGACGGTGAGCGGGACCGGTCTCACTGACCGGCGGCAGGAGTCGTCCACGGGCAGGAGACCTTGACCCTTTGGCGGGAAGCGACGCTCACCACACCGCACAGCCCTCGGCACTCACCGGCTCAGCCTCCGGAATCGCCGGACCGCCAGCGGCAGGAAGATCGCCGTCAGGATCACCGGCCACACTCCGGCCATCAGCAACGCGTGCTGCTCCACCCAGGAGTCACCGCCCCCGGCCTGCGTCCCGAACAGCTCGCGGGCCGCCGCCGCCGTGGAGGAGACCGGGTTCCAGGCCGCCACCCAGCCCAGCCAGTCGGGCATGAGCTGGGGCGCGACGAAGATGCTGGAGATCATGGTCAGCGGGAAGGCGACCGCGAACAGGCCGCCCGCCGCCTCCGGGTTGGGCACCAGCAGGCCGAGCCACACGCCGATCCAGATCAGCGCGAACCGCAGCCACAGCAGGAGCCCGAACGCGGCGAGGAAGCCGAGGCCGCCGTCCGGACGCCAGCCCATGGCCAGGGCCGTCAGCATCATGATGGCCAACTCGGCGCAGGCGATGATCAGATCGGTGACCCCGCGCCCGGCCACCACGGCCGAGGAGGCCATCGGCATCGAGCGGAAGCGGTCGATGACGCCCTTGGTGGAGTCGTAGACCACCACGGTAGCGGTGTTGATGAATCCGAACGCCATGGTCATCACGAACATGCCGGGCATCAGGAAGTCCGTGTAGTTCCCGCCGCCCGGCACCTTCATGGCGCTGCCGAAGACATAGCCGTAGAGCAGCACGGACAGGATCGGGAAGCCCAGCTGCCAGGCGATGTTGACCGGCTGGCGCTGATAGTGGGTCAGACCGCGGCGGACGATGTTCCAGCAGTCGGCGAGCAGCCAGTACGCGCCGCTCCGCGGGCTCGGGGTGCTCAGGTCGGTGACGCTCATGCCACGGACTCCTTCTCGGTGCGGTGTCCGGTCAGGCGCAGGAACACGTCGTCGAGGCTCGGCCTGCGCAGTCCGATGTCCTCGACGCGGACACCCTCGTCCTGGAGGGTCCGCGCGACCTCGGTGAGGGCGGTGACCCGGTCGGCGACCGGGGCATGCACCCGCAACTCGGCCTCGTCCGCCTCGGGTTCGCCGTCCGCGACCCGGGCGACGACCTTCACCGCCCGCGGGATCTCGGACCGCTCGGCGACCACGACCTCGATGCGGTCGCCGCCGACCAGGTTCTTCAGACCGTCCGGGGTGTCGTCGGCGATGGAGCGCCCCTGGTCGATGACGGTGATGCGCGAGGCCAGCTTGTCGGCCTCCTCCAGGTACTGGGTGGTCAGCAGCACGGTCGTGCCGCCCGCCACCAACGCCCGGACGGATTCCCAGACTTCGCCCCGGCTGCGGGGGTCGAGGCCGGTCGTCGGCTCGTCGAGGAAGAGGACGGCCGGGGCGAGGATCATCGACGCGGCGAGGTCGAGGCGGCGCCGCATGCCGCCGCTGTACTTGCCGACGCCCTTGTCGGCGGCGTCGGTCAGGTCGAACTGCTCCAGCAACTCGGTCGCCCGGAGCCGGGCCCGCTTGCCGCCCAAGTGGAACAGGCGGCCGAACATCTCCAGGTTCTGCCGGCCGGTGAGCACCTCGTCGACCGCCGCGTACTGTCCGGTGAGGCCGATCCGGGCCCGCACCTCGCGCGCCTGCCGAGCGACGTCGAGGCCGGCGACCGTCGCACTGCCCCCGTCCAGCCGGACCAGCGTGGACAGGATGCGGACGGCTGTGGTCTTGCCCGCGCCGTTCGGACCGAGCAGGCCGTGCACCGTGCCCTCGCGCACCTCCAGGTCGAAGCCGTCGAGGGCACGCTTCTCGCCGTACCTCTTCTCCAGCGCCTCGGCCCGCACCGCGTATCCGTCCATGCCGTCCCCTCCCGTACCGCCCGTGCCACCTCGGCACCGAACTGAGTACACCGTACCCGATTACGCGTACGCCGTACCCAGTTTTTTGCCGGGCACCTTAAGCTGGCTCCATGACGAGCGGTACGAGTGGCACGGGCGGTACGGAGACCAGCGGCAGCGGCGACATCGCCCGGACCCTGGAGCTGCTGTGGGAGAGCGGCCGCCGCCCCAGCCGGGGCCCCAAACCGACCCTGACGCTGGACCGGATCGTGGAAGCGGCCATCCAGGTGGCGGACACCGAGGGGCTGGAGAAGCTCTCCATGCGCCGCGTCGCCGCGGAGCTCGGCACCGGCACCATGTCGCTGTACCGGTACGTGCCCGGCAAGGGCGAGCTGCTCGACCTGATGCTGGACCGGGTGCAGCGCCCCTCCGAGAACCCGGCCGACCTCGCCGACGGCGGCTGGCGGGCGGCCCTGGAGGCTCTGGCCCGCGCCACCCTCGCCCTCTACCGCCGCCACCCCTGGCTGCTGCAGGTCAACCAGACCCGCCCGATCCTCGGCCCGAGCGCCCTCGACGGGATGGAGAGGGTCCTCACCCGGATCCGCCCGATGGGACTGACCGACCCCGAACTGGTCTCCGCGATCATCATGATCGACGGCTACGTCGTCGGGGCCGCGCGCACACAGCTCTACGAGCGGGAGGCGGAGCGCCGGACGGGCCTGACGGACGCCGAGTTCTGGCAGGCACAGGTGCCGGCCCTGGAGAAGGCCATGGCCTCGGGCCGCTACCCGGTGATGGCGTCCCTCGCCGAGGACGCCTTCGGCTCGGAGTTCGACCACTTCGAGTTCGGACTGCAGCGCATCCTGGACGGGTTGGAGGTGCTGGTGGCCCGCAGGGCCTAGAAGCACCCCGCAGTCACGCCCGGGCCGGCCCGTTGGGGCCGGAGACGGCACCGAGCTGGGCGAGGCCGGCCAGTACGTCGGTGCAGGTCCAGTACTCGACGAACCTGCCGCCGCAGACGCGCAGGATGTCGTGGCCGCTGAACTCGACCGGGGTGCCGGCCGGGGCCGTGGCATGCTCCAGGCCGCCCGCATAGCGTGCGCGCAGCGTCCAGCGCGCCGCGATCAGGTCGCCCTGGACGATCGGCCCCACATCCACCGTGAGGGCGACGCCGTCGAACACCGCCATGGTCTGCTCGATCTCGGGAAGCAGCCGGGCCGAACCCGTCACCGCCTCCGAGTCGCTGCCGTCGGGCCGCGCCTGGTGCACGACGAAACCGGGGTCGAGGATCTCGTCGGCCCGACTGAAGTCGCCGCGCCACAGGGCGGCCCAGTGGCCGTACAGCTCGCCCATCCGCTCGATGGAGAGGGTGCTCACGATGCGTCCCTTCGGAGAGTAGTATCTGCGTCACGAAGTATCTGCGTGACGCAGTGAATTGAAGGGCGGATGCCGAGTGGTGTCAATCGAGAATCGCGAGGATCTGCTCGCGGCGGTCACCGTGGCCGCGAGGCGGCAGCACGCCGCGTACACCCTCTTCAACCAGGCCATGGCCGACCGGCTGGGACTGCATCCGACGGATCTGCAGTGCGTGAGCCTGCTCGGTCTCGAACCCGAGCCGCTCACCACGGGTGAGATCGCCGAACTGACCGGTCTCACCTCGGGGTCGGCCACTCGGCTCGTCGACAGACTCGAGCGGGCGGGGCTGGTCGAGAGGACGCCCGACGCACATGACCGCAGAAGGACCCGCGTCTCGCTCACCGCCCGGCGCTCACCGGAGACCGAGGCCGCGTGGGAGGCCCCCGGCAGCGCCTTCGCCGACCTGCTCGCCGAGTTCACCGATGAGGAACTCGCGGTGATCGAGCGCTACTTGCGCCACTCCACCCGGGTCGGATCCGCACAGGCCGCACGGCTGCGTGAGCGGTAGCCCGGGACGCCCTGCCCCGGGCGGGTCTCGCGGAGGGAGTGCCCACCCCGCCGCGGGGCGCTAACCCCGCCGCCTCATCCC
>NZ_JAIGQA010000231.1:0-11499 GCF_019733245.1 Streptomyces sp. WAC04114 | reverse complement strand
CCCTTCACCGAGTCGCCGCACGCCGTGGCCACGGCCGTGCCGCTCCCGGTGACGGCAGGTCCCAGCAGGGACTTCAGGCCGCGCATCCGGATCAGCCCGGCGCCGGGAAGATCAACCTCGACAAGGGCCGCGTCAGCCTCCAGAAGAACCAGACGGTCTCCCTGATCAAGGGCGGCCAGCCCCTGCTCTCCCAGGTCCGCATGGGTCTCGGCTGGGAGCCGGCCTACCGCGGCAAGGACATCGATCTGGACGCCTCGGTCATCGCCTACGGGCCGCAGCGCAACCACATCGACAGCTGCTACTTCGGCAAGCTCCAGATCGTCGGCGGCGCCATCCGGCACTCCGGCGACAACCTCACGGGTGAGGGCGGCGGGGACGACGAGACCATCACGGTCGACCTCGGCCGCCTCCCCCAGGAGGTCACGGGCCTGGTCTTCACGGTGAACTCCTTCTCCGGCCAGAAGTTCACCGAGGTCGCCAAGGCCTACTGCCGCCTCCTGGACGGCACGACCGGTGAGGAACTGGTCCGCTTCGACCTCACCGGCGCCGAGCCCCAGACCGGCGTCCTGATGGCCAAGCTCATCCGCCAGTACTCCGGCGAGTGGGAGATGACGGCCATGGGCGACTTCGTGAAGTCCCGCACGGTGCGGGGCATGGTGAAGCCGGCCGCACAGGCGCTCTGACCCGCGCCACCGGACCGGATTCCGCGGACGCCCCCTCCCCGAGGGGGTGTCCGGCTCACCGCGTCAGCGGCGTCCCGCGCCCAGCCCCTCCATCAGCAGCGTCAGATAACGCCTCAGGTGCCGGTCCTCCCCGTCCGCCAGTTCCGACGCCGTCGCCATCCCATGAGCCAGCCGCAGCACATCGGCCGGATCGACGTCCGCCCGCAGCGTGCCCTCCTCCTGCGCGGCCCTCACCAGCCGCCCGGCCGCGCCCTTCACCGAGTCGCCGCACGCCGTGGCCACGGCCGTGCCGCTCCCGGTGACGGCAGGTCCCAGCAGGGTCTTCAGGCCGCGCATCCGGATCAGCCCGGCGCCGAGCTCGTACAGCCACGCCCCCAGCGCCTCGCCCGGCGGCAGTTCGTCCGCCAGCACACCGGCCCGGGCCGCGATCGCCTCGACCCGCTCCAGGTACGCGGCCTCCAGCAGTGCCTGCCGGGTCGGGAAATGCCGGTACAGCGTGCCGGAGCCGACCCCGGCACGCTTGGCGATGTCGTCGAGCGAGGCGCCCTCCCCGTGCTCGGCGAAGGCCTCCGCGGCGACCGTCAGCAACCGCTCGTGGTTGCGCCGGGCATCCGCCCGCATGGGCCTGACCTGCGCCACGCGACCTCTCCTCACGAACCGGGGACTTTCTCCGCACTCTACCGAGACGGCGCACCGGCATCCGGCGGGTCAGGAATGCGGTGTCAAGGGAACGACGAGGCCGATCTGCCTTGGTCAGGCGGAGGCGCGCACCACGAGTTCGGGTGTCACCCACGCGTCGGCGCCCCGCAGCGGCTCCTCACCGTCGCGCAGCCGGGCCACCTGCTCCACGGCCAGCCGACCCAGCTGCCGCTTGTCGATGTGCAGGGTGGTCAGGGCGGGTTCGACGAGCTCACCCAGCGAGAGGCCGTCGAAGCCCAGCACGGCCAGATCCTCGGGAACCCTCCGGCCACGCCGTCGGCCCGTACGCATCGCCCCGACCGCGATCAGGTCGTTGAAGCCGAAGACCGCGGTGACCTCCGGCCGCTGCGCCAGCAGCCGCTCCATGCCGGCCTCACCACCGGCCACGCTGTGCTCGGGGCACATCACGACCCAGTCCTCGCCGACCGGCAGACCGAGCCGCCGCGCCTGCTCCAGGAAGGCCTGCCGACGCGGGCCGGGGCCGTGCACCCCGTCCAGCATGCCGATCCTGCGGTGCCCGGCGCGGAACAGATGGTCCATGCCCTGTTCGACACCGGACGCGGCGTCGATGCCCACGGCCGCGAACCGGGTCTGCTGCGGCCCACGCTCCAGCAGCACCAGCGGCACGCCCCCGAGATGCCGGATCAGCACGTCGTCCGGATCCTTGAAGTAGCCGACGACCGCGTCCGCCTGGTGGGAGAGCACGTCGAGCGCCTCCCGCTCCCTGGCCTCGTCGATCCGGGAGTCCCACACGACGACCTGCCAGCCACGCTGCTCGGCCGCCTCCAGCACTCCGGCGGCCACCTCGGGGAAGAACGGATTGCGCAGGTCCGGGATGACCAGACCGGCCGTCACCGCGCCCTTCTGGACGAGTCCGCGCGCGAACCGGCTGGGCCGGTAGTCCAGCAGCCGCGCCGCCTCCAGGACCCGCTCCTTGGTGCCGGGGTCGATCTCACCCTTGTCGTTGACCGCCCGCGAGACCGTCTGCCGCGACACCCCGGCGAGCCGTGCGACGTCGTGGATCGTGGCCCGGCGCCGGGCACCGTCGGACCGCTCGGCACCCGACTCCGCAGGCTGATTGTCCGTCCGCACGTCCAGCACTGTATCCGGCGCGGGAGTGGAGCCACCCCGCACCCGCGTACGGCGAGAAGGGGCCGTGCCGACCCATGCCCCACGCGCAGGCGAAGCGAACGCGGCCGCGCCCGGGGCCACCACCCCCGTCACTCACCGAGCTCGGTGAACAGCGTCAGCTGAAGCGCGCCCGGCGCTTCCAGCCGGGAGTTCAGGGAGTTCCAGGGAGTGCGTGTCGGCTCGGCCACGACCTCGGCTCCCGCGGCGGCCAGTTGCGCCGTCGTGGCGACGGAGTCGTCCACCTGGAAGGCGACCCGGATGTGCCCGGCCACCCGCCGCCCCACCTCGACCTCGTCGATGAACGCGGCATGGTTCGGGTCGGTCAGCTCCAGAGTGGCCCGCCCGGCGTCGAGAATCGTGACCCGCCCGTCCTCCGAGGCGAACGCTCCCTGCTCGGTCAGGCCGAGCACGTCCCGGTAGAAGTGCAGCGCGGCGTCGTAGTCCTCGGCGGTCACGACCAGGCGGAGTTCGCGGACGGCGGGCTGATCGGACATGGCGGCTCCTCCAGGACGTCGATTGACCGCCACAACCCGACGACCCGCGAGAAGATTCCCCGACACCCCGACGCCCAGCCACCCGCCCTCGGGGGTCTCGCACCGGACGGCGCACAGAACCGTGGCCCGCACTCCCCACGCGGTGCGGGCCACGGTCCGTCCTGTCCCTCAGGCCACCCAGGGCCAATCGGCGTCCCGGGAGGCCTCGATCAGCGGAACCATCCGGAAAGCGGCGTCCGAGAGTCCCCCGAACGTGTGCCGGTTGCCCGTGCCCGACGGACCGTGGCCCGCTCGGTACCCGGCAAGGTTCCAGGTGTAGACCGGCACGTCGGCCGGGATCTGCTCGGTCGGGTCGCCCCGGTGGTGGTGCGTGTACTGCTCGTCGGTGACGATCAGCACCCGGTCGTGCTTCTTGTAGTGCCGGCGCACCGCCTCCGTGGTGTCGGTGCCGCCCAGGTCACCGAAGCGGTCGAGGATCTTCAGCACCGACTCGCCCCGGCGGAACGTCACGCGGTCGCTCGTCGAGCCGAACTCGACCAGGTCCGCGCGCTCCGCCCGCAGCGCGAGCGCCGTGCCGAAGATCGCCGCCGCATCGGCGCGGTTGAGCTCCGAGCGGTCGGACAGCCGCGACCAGAACATCGAGCCCGAGCGGTCCACGAGCACCAGCGTCCGGCCGGGCAGCGCCGGCACGTTGGCCAGCGAGTGGCCGAGGGCCCGCTCCAGCGCGTACGACCAGCGCAGCGACGGCGCGTGCTGGTACGCGGCGAGGTACCGGAAGGGGAACTGCCGCGAGCGCGCGACCTCCGCCGGGTCGCTGATCCGCGCGGCGACCGCCTCGGCCACCTCGTCCGAGACCCCGGCCTCGTCGAAGTTGCGCAGGTTGCGCACGAGCGCCATGGTCCCCATGGAGGGGATCACCGCCTCCCAGGCCGCCTTGTCCATCGGCCCCTGGAGCCAGCCCGCGAGCGCCTCCCACGTCATTCCGGCCCCGGCCAGCCGCTCGGCACCGCCCTCGGCGGTCACGACCGCACGCCGGTCCTCCACCGGCAGCGCCATCAGCTCGCGGTGCGCGCTGAGGACGCGGTCGGACGCGGGCGGCACGGCGGTGTCCGGGTGGTGCCGGCGGTCGAGGGCGTACCGGAACAGTTCGCCCTGCCACGGCTTGTCGGGGTCCGGGGCCGCGTGCACGAGGTTGAGGATGTCGCCGAAGCGGTAGCCCTTGGAGGCGGTGTCGTACTTCAGCAGCGCCTTGCCGTGGTACAGGCAGCGCACGGCGTCCGCGACACCTCGCTTGACCGGCTTCGGCACGTTGCGGCCGTACATCGCGGTCCAGTACGCGAGTAGTTCGCCGGGCTCGTCGGGCCGCTGGAGGACGGAGGCGACGACTTGCCGGTTGGACGGACCGCCGGTCGCGCCCGCGTCCAGGCGGGCCTTGACGTACTCGGCGGCGCCGACGACGGAGGCCGTGCGCAGATTGCCCGCGCCGCGCAGCCAGCCGAGCAGGCCGGCCGTCCACTCCGGGTCGGTGACGGCGAGTTCGCGCACGAGTCGCTGGAACCGGGCGTCGCGGTCGGCGCCCGTCTCGTAGAAGGTCTGCTGGGAGACAAAGTGGGAGACCGAGAGCAGGAAGAGCTCGGAGCGGGCGTCCCGCTCCCGGCCGCGGCCGCCCTCGTAGGTGCGCAGCACACGCCCGGTGGACGTCACGCGCGAGACGGGACGCGCGCGGGCTGCCTTGGAATTGAATCGCGCCATGGTGAATTCCCCCGAATTCATTCATATTTCGGGGGAGACGCTGCATGCGAAAAGAGGTGGGCGCCCGAGGACTGAAGTCGGCGACGGACTAATTCAGATGCTCTACCCGATTGAGCTACAGCGACCCGAAGTCGCTGACGGGACTCGAACCCGCAACCGTCCGATCCAGGAAGTAACCGTTGCCTTCGCACCGGGCACCCACCACATGCTGCGCCTCCCGAGATCAAGTCGGCGGCGGCGTCGGATTCTTTGGAAGAGAAGTAGCCGCTGCCATCGCACCGGGAGGTGCGTGACGTTGTGATCTCACTGTAGGAGGCGTGACTCGGCAATCGCGACCGAATTTATGAGCGCTTCTGGCGCTTCCAGGGGCCGGTGATGGCGAGCATGATGCCGGGCGTCTGGATGCTGGCGTAGAGGGTCCGGCCGTCGGGCGAGAAGGTGACGCCGGCGAACTCGCTGTATTCCGGCTCCTCTTCGGTGCCGATGTTCAGCTCGTTGCGGGCGATCGGGTAGGTGCGTCCGCTGTCGGTGGCGCCGAACAGGTGCTGCACGCCTTCGCCGTCCTCGGCGATGACGAGGCCGCCGTACGGGGAGACGGTGATGTTGTCCGGGCCGTCGAACGCACCGTCCTTCGACGGGTCGGGATTCACTCCGAGCAGGACCTTGAGCGTCAGTGTGCGGCGCTTGGGGTCGTAGAACCAGACCTGGCCGTCGTGCTGGACGGGGCTTTCCTCACGGGCGTAGGAGGAGACGATGTAGGCGCCGCCGTCGCCCCACCACATGCCCTCCAGCTTGCGGGCACGGGTGACCTCGTCGGCCTTGAACTGCTTGCGCACGGGCGTGGTGCGGGCGTCGCGGTCGGGGACGTCCACCCAGTCGACGCCGTACACGGTGCCGAGCTTCGTGGCGCGGGACAGGTCGTCGACGAACTTGCCGCCGGAGTCGAAGCACTTGGGCGCCTGGAGCACACCGGCGTCGTCGGCGAGCCCCCGGAACTTCCCGGGGCCGTACTCGAAGCCGCGGGGCGGGGTCCAGCGGAAGAAGAGGCCGTTGGGGCCGGAGGCGTCCTCGGTGAGGTAGGCGTGGCCGCGCTTGGGGTCGATGACGACGGCCTCGTGGTCGTAGCGGCCGAAGAACTTCAGCGGCTTGGGATCGCGGTTGGCACGCCGGTCGCACGGGTCGACCTCGAACACGTAACCGTGGTCCTTGGTCATGCCGTTGACGCCGGCCTTGTCGGAGTTCTCCTCGCAGGTGAGCCATGTGCCCCAGGGGGTGGCGCCGCCCGCACAGTTGGTGGAGGTGCCGGCGATGCCCACCCACTCGGCGACGCGTCCGTCGGGCCGCACCTCGACGACGGTGCAGCCGCCGGCGGCCGCGGGGTCGTAGACGAGGCCCTCGGTGAGCGGCACCGGGTGCTCCCACTTGGCGCGCGGGCCCTTCAGCTCGTGGTTGTTGACGAGCAGGGTGGTGCCGCGGGGGCCGTCGAAGGCGGCGGTGCCGTCGTGGTTGGACGGCGTGGACTCACCGGACTCCAGCCTGGTCCTGCCGCTGTACGTGATGACCCGGTACGCGAAGCCGGCGGGCAGGGCGAGGATGCCCTGGGGGTCCGGGACGAGTGGCCCGTAGCCGACTCCGTGACGGGCGTCCGCCGCCCGGTCCCCCGCGGTGCCGGTGTCCTCGGAGGCGAGGGCGTTCGGCGCGGTGGCGAGGGCGCCGACACTGCCCGCCAGCGCGACACCGGCACCGGTGATCGCGGAGTTTCTGGCGAAGTCCCTACGGGTGAGCGACATGGTGGTGTCTCCTGTGACGGTGAGAATGCCGTGGGAGGTGGCGGACCTCGTTCGGCGAAACCGTCCCGCTCATCCGTGAACGCCGGTTGAACACCCCCTGGGGGCGCGGGGAACTGCGCGACAAGCCGAGACGGCGCCGCACTCACAAACCCGGATCAGCCACCCTGCTGCGACCGGGCCTTGAACGCCGCCTTCCGCGCTTCCTTCGCCACCTTCTTGTCGGGATGCAGCCGCCCCATGGCCTCCAGCACATCGGCGGTCGCCGGATGGTCGACCCGCCACACGGCCTCGAAAAACCCACCGTGCTGCTGCGCGAGCCCCTGCACCAATGCCCGCAGCTCCTCGGAGTTGCCTTCCGCGGCGAGCTGCGCGGCCACCGTGTCGATGGTCAGCCAGTACACCATCGCCTCGGACGGCGCGGGCACGTCCACCGCGCCGTTCTCGGTCAGCCACACCCGTGCGAGCCCGCCCAGTTCGGCGTCGTCGAGCACCTCGCGCAGTGCGGGCTCGGCCGATGCCCCCACCAGCGACAGGGCCTGCTGGCATCGCAGCCGCCGCAGCGGCGCCCCGGCATCCGAACCCCGGGCGGCCCCCAGCAACTCCCGCGCCGCGTCCAGCGACTCCCTCCGCCGGAGCCACTGCTCGGTCTCGGCCTGTGCGGCACCGGGCGGGAACTCCGCCGTGCCGTCGAGCAGTACGTCGGCGCCCTTGTCGGCGAGGTCTCCGACGGCCGGTGCCTCGTACCCGGCCTCCATCAGCCGCGCGCGCATGCCGTACAGCCCGAGCGGGGTGAGCCGGACCATGCCGTACCGGGAGACGTCGGTGTCGTCGACGGGCGCCGCGGGCTCCTCGTCGGCGTCGGCCATGAGCGCCTCGTCGACCGGCTGGTACGCGACCAACCCGACCGGTTCCAGCATCCGGAACTGGTCGTCCAGCCGCATCATGGCGTCGGACACCTGCTCCAGGACGTCGTTGGTGGGCTCGCCCATGTCGCTGGGCACGATCACCGAGGCGGCCAGCGCCGGCAGCGGCACCGGGGAGCCGTCGGGCGTGCCCTCGCCGGCGGTGAGCAGATAGAGGTTGCCGAGGACGCCGTCGAGGAACTCGGCCTCGGCTTCCGGGTCCCAGTCGAGGGAGGAGAGGTCGACCTCGCCGTCCGCGTCCACGAGCCCGTCCAGGTCGGGCACGCTCGCGTCGGCGAGCACGGTCTCCAGGGCGGCGAGCCACACGGCGAGCACGTCCTGCGGGGAGCCACCGGTCAGCAGGGCCAGCTCCTCACCGGCCGTCACGGTGCCTTCCTCCTCGTCGACGACCTCGACGAGTCCGGCGTCCACGGCGACCCGCCAGGCCTCGCTCGCGTCGACGGCGGCATCGTCCCCGCTCAGTCCGAGCGCCTCGACGGCCGCGGGCAGTTGCTCGTCGACGAGCCCGCCCCCGGCGTCGACTCGGGTGTCCGGCCCGGCCCAGCGGGCGAGCCGGGCGGCCCGGGACAGCAACGGCGTGGACAGGGCGTCGCGCGCCAGCTCCGCTTCGGGGTGCAGCCGCACCGGCGGCAGGGGGGAGCTGTCTGACATCGGCTGTTTCTCCTAGGGCGCCTCATACGACTCAGCCGCTCAGCCTAGACGGATTTCCACCCATGCCGCCCACTTCATCTCCCCGTCGGCCGCCGTACATGGCCGAAACCTTGACAAGTGACATGAACAGGCTGGAGATTGACGCGCGTAGAAGTCGGCGGACACTTGTTCACCGGGCCGGCCCCACCAGGTCCACCCGTCCCCTCCTTCTACGCGCGTCATCGCATCCACCCCACAGGTAGCGACAGCCAGTCATTCCACACGTGTCCGCCCTCGTCCCGGCGCTCTGTCACGTCCCCGGAGGGAATCCCGTTGCCGAGCAAGTCGTCCGCGCGTCTCGCCGCGCTCACCGTCGCCGCCGCGTGTTCCGCGGCTTCCACGATCCTCCTCACCAGCCCCGCGCACGCGGAGTCGGTCCGCATCCACGACATCCAGGGCAGCACCCGGATGTCCCCGTACGCCGGTCAGCAGGTGACGGACGTGGCCGGAATCGTCACCGGCATCCGGACCTACGGCTCGTCCCGCGGCTTCTGGATCCAGGACCCGAACCCGGATGCCGACCCGGCGACCAGCGAAGGCGTCTTCGTCTTCACCAGTTCGGCCCCGAAGGGTGTCGCCGTCGGTGACTCCGTCACGGTCGCCGGCACGGTCTCGGAGTACGTCCCCGGCGGCGCGGCCTCCGGCAACCAGTCGCTGACGGAGATCACCAAGCCGACGACCACGGTCGTCTCCAGCGGCAACGCGCTCCCCGCCGCCACGGCGATCACCTCGCGCTCGGTCCCGGCCGCCTACGCGCCCGCCGGCGACACCGCCGCGAACGGCTCGATCAACGCGCTCCCCCTGAAGCCCTCGAAGTACGCCCTGGACTACTACGAGGCGCTGGAGGGCATGTCCGTACGGGTCGCCGACACCCGCGTCGTCGGCGCGACCGACCCGTACACCGAGCTCTGGGTGACGGTGAAGCCGTACGAGAACCGCAACCGCCACGGCGGCACGGTCTACGGCTCCTACGACGACCAGAACACGGGCCGCCTGCAGATCCAGTCCCTCGGCGCGACGGCGGACTTCCCGAAGGCGAACGTGGGCGACACCCTCGCCGGGACCACCGAAGGCCCCCTGGACTACAACCAGTTCGGCGGCTACACCCTGGTCGCGAGCGAGCTCGGCACCCTGAAGAGCGCGGGCCTGGAGCGCGAGACGACCCGCAAGCAGCGTTCCTCCGAACTCGCGGTCGCCACCTACAACGTCGAGAACCTCGACCCGTCCGACGACACGTTCGCCGCGCACGCCGCCGCGATCGTGAACAACCTGAAGTCGCCGGACATCGTGTCCCTGGAGGAGATCCAGGACAACAACGGCGCGAAGAACGACGGCACGGTCGCCGCCGACCAGACGCTGACCAAGCTGATCGACGCGATCGTCGCGGCCGGCGGCCCGAAGTACGACTGGCGCTCGATCGACCCGGCGAACAACACCGACGGCGGCGAGCCGGGCGGCAACATCCGCCAGGCGTTCCTGTTCAATCCGGAGCGGGTCTCCTTCGCCGACCGCGCGGGCGGCGACGCCACCACGGCCACCGCCGTGACGAAGATCCGCGGCAAGGCCCACCTCACCCTCAGCCCCGGCCGCATCTCCCCCGCCGACGAGGCCTGGAAGAGCAGCCGCAAGCCGCTGGCGGGCGAGTTCGTCTTCCGCGGCCGCACGGTCTTCGTGATCGCCAACCACTTCAACTCCAAGGGCGGCGACCAGGGCCTGACCTCCCAGTACCAGCCGCCGTCCCGCAGCTCCGAGACGCAGCGCCACCAGCAGGCCACGCTGGTGAACGCCTTCGTCAAGGACATCCTCGACACCCAGAAGAACGCGGACGTCGTCACGCTGGGCGACATCAACGACTTCGAGTTCTCGAAGACCGCGCAGCTCCTCGAGGGCCGCGGCGAACTCTGGTCGGCGATCAAGTCGCTCCCGCGCAGCGAGCGTTACTCGTACGTCTACCAGGGCAACAGCCAGGTCCTCGACCAGATCCTGATCAGCCCGTCGATCCGCCGCGACTGCGACTTCGAGTACGACAGCGTCCACGTCAACGCGGAGTTCAACGACCAGATCAGCGACCACGACCCGCAGATCCTGCGCTTCCGCCCGTAACACCCGTCAGAGGCCGGCCGGGCACAACCCGGCCGGCCCGCCCGGGCTCACCCTGGCACCAGCCCCAGAGCATGCTCGTACCGGCTGCCGACGCTCCCCTTCAGGCCCGGATACGCCCGCACCCGCTCCCACATCTCACTCGACGGCGCGGCCAGAGTCCGGTCGTAGGCCTCGGCGCTCTCCCACTCCGCGTAGTTCAGGACGTGTCCGCCGTCCGTGCTCAGATGGAAGTGCGCGGCCACCAGCCCCGCGTGCCCCTCCGGGTCGTCGTCCAGGGCCTTCACGACAAGATCGACCCACGCTCCCCGGCGCTCTTCGTCATCGAAGTCGACCCGCACGGTGACGATCAACCCGGGCACCCTCGCATCTCCCACGGCGCGCTCCCGGCTGCGGTACCGCCGGTACCGCCCGAGCCCGACCCGCTCGATACCCGGTACGGCGGTGTCGATCTCGTCGACGCGCTCCTGCCGGTGGGCCTTCACGAACGACTCGTAGGCGTGCTCGCCGGTCCACTGCGAGTAGTGCATCAGGGTGGACCCGTCGTGCCCCGCGTACACGTGATACGCCAGCAGATCCCTGGCGGGCCAGGGCCGCCGCTCCCAGGTACGCCCGATGGCCTCCACCGTCTGCCGCTGCCGCTCGGGGGTGCCCACCCGCCAGGTGCTGAAGAAGGGAGCACCGACGCGGGGGTCGGTGAGGTCGGGGTGCTGCTCGGTTCGACGGCTCATGAACACTCCAGTCGTAGCGCCGGTCACGAACACACCCCACCTTTCAACCTCGACCAAGCTTGAGGTCAAGGGGGCAGTGTGCGACTCGGCGCCGAAGCTGGAGCGGGGTGGGTCCGCCACCCGGCGTAGCGGGGTGCTCGGCATCGGTACTGAGGCGGGGTGGGTCCGCAGCCCGGCGTAGCGGGGTGCCGCTGCGCCCACCCGTGCCGCCCCTGGCGGCACGCATGCCCGCAGCCAGGGCGGCACGCATGCCCGCAACTGGGCGCGCCCGCACCCGCCGTCGCACGCAAGGGGCCGTGTCGGGGGGTGTCCGCCCGCAGCGGTTGGCGCGTCAACGGACAGTCAGTCGGCGTGAGACCTCATCGCGCCGTTCCGAGGACGGACACCCCCCGACACGGCCCCTTCTCGCCGTACGCGGGTGCGGGCGCGCGGTGGCGGGGGCTACGTCGCGTTTGCGCGCCTTCTTACCGTGGCCGCCGCCAGGGTGATCGCCGTTCCTGCCACTG
>NZ_JAIGQA010000230.1:0-11513 GCF_019733245.1 Streptomyces sp. WAC04114 | reverse complement strand
GGTGGTGGGCCCGGGTGTGAGGGCTTGGGTGGGGCTTCGGGTTACGAGCCTTCCGCCGAGGTCATGCCCTGGATCCTGCCCAGGATCGTCACCTTGCCCGGCCCCTTGGGATCCAGCGCCACCTCGTTGGAGACGAACTCCATCGTGAGGGACTGCTTGATCTCGCCCTTCGTCAGGGCGAGGACGTCCTTGTTCGGGGTGGGCACGGAGGTGCCCGCGTGGGCGGTCTGCTTCTCGTAGTGGCGCGTGGTGAAGAACACCAGCGCCCCGCCGTCGGTGGTGCGCAGCGCCAGCGGTGCGTAGTCGCCGTTCGTCAGCGGCTCGTCGATGTACTGGGTGACCATGCCCGGCTTCTTGCCGTTCTTCTCGCGCAGGGCTCGCCATTGGCTGGTGTGGGCGCCGTCCGCGAAGGTCTCGCCGCCGCTCTTCAGGTACGTCGCGTACGAGCTGCTCAGGTCGCCGGGGTCGGTGGCCAGGTCCGTCGACTTGACCGGGACGGACTCGGCCCAGCCGTCGGTGTCCTTCTTGAACCGCGGGACCTTGCCCGGGGCGACGAGCGTCAGGTACGCCACCTGGAACGGGTCGTCCAGGCTGCTGCGGGTGAACACCAGGAGCCAGCGGGCGGTGCCGCCCTTGTTGCCGGCGGCGTCCACGACGAACCAGCGGGGCCAGCCGGCCTTCTTGGGGATGGTGAACTTCGCGTCCGTCAGCGTCAGCGGGGTGTGGTTGGGGTTGCCGTCCGGGTTGTTGGCCTTGCCGGCCTTGAGGCGGGCCGAGTCGATGTCGGCGAGGGCGCCGGTGGTGTGGTCGGCGTCCAGGGTGCCGTCGTAGGCCTTGTCGGCGTCGTTGTACGCGGCCGTGAACTCCTGGAGAGCCTTGGCGGCTTCGGCGCGGGTCGTGGACGGGAGGATCTCCCGTTCGCCGTGTACGACGACGCATCCACTGGCCGTGAGTGACAAAGCGGTCGCCGAGGCTGCTATGAGGGCGCTTCGGGCGGGCCTGCGGAGCGTTCGAGGGTCGCGATCCCTGCTCATCGGGTACCTTCACCTTCCCCTTTCCGGAGGCGAACCCTACCGGGTGCCTCCGGCGTTTGGGCGGGGGTGGGGTGGTCGTCTGCTTCGTCTGACGCCGGGTGGGGGGGCGGGTTCGCTTCGCCTGACGCCGAGTGCTGGGTCGGGGCCGTGTCGGGGGGTGTCCGTCCTCGGAACGGCGCGATGGACCTTCATACCGACTGACTGTCCGTTGACGCGCCAACCGCTGCGGGCGGACACCCCCCGACACGGCCCCTTGCGTACGACGGCGGGTGCGGGCGCGCCTAGCTGCGGGCATGCGTGCCGCTGGGGGCTGCCTCAGTGTCTGCGGCGGGGCGTTGTCACACCTTGTCGCGTACGGGGGTTGGGGTCGCGGTCCTGGTCGGGGCCAGGAACAGGGCCAGGGTCGGGATCAAGTACAGGAGCCAGACCGCTACTTGGAGTGTCGTGGGGTCGGGCTGGAAGTTGAGGATGCCTTTGAGGAGCGTGCCGTACCAGCTGTCCGGGGGGATCGTGCCGGAGATGTCGAAGGCCTTGTCCGTGAGGCCGGGCAGGAAGTCGGCCTCCTGGAGGTCGTGGACGCCGTAGGCGAGGACACCGGCCGCGACGACCACCAGCATGCCGCCGGTCCACGTGAAGAACTTCGCCAGGTTGATGCGCAGCGCGCCGCGGTAGAACAGCCAGCCCAGGAGGACCGCCGTGAGGAGGCCCAGGGCGACGCCGAGGAGGGGGCGCGGTGTGCCGTCGCTCGCCGCGTGGACCGACGCCCAGACGAACAGGGCCGTCTCCAGGCCCTCCCGGCCCACCGCGAGGAACGCCGTGGCGACCAGTGCGCCGGTGCCCATCGCGAGGGCGGCGTCGAGCCGGCCGTGCAGCTCCGACTTCAGATGGCGGGCCGTGCGGCGCATCCAGAACACCATCCACGTCACCAGGCCGACCGCGAGGATGGAGAGGGACCCGCCGAGCGCCTCCTGGGCCTGGAACGTCAGCTCCTGGGAGCCGAATTCGAGGGCGCAGCCGAAGCCGAACGCGAGGGCGATCGCGACGGCTATGCCGGCCCAGATCGGCTTCAGGGCGTCCCTGCGGTCCGTCTTGACCAGGTAGGCGATGAGGATGCAGACGACGAGGCTCGCCTCCAGGCCCTCGCGCAGACCGATCAGGTAGTTGGAGAACACCGGGTCAGGCCTCCTTCGAGAACAGCGTGCGGCCCCACCAGTCGTCCTTGTCGCGGACGCCCGGCGGGACGGCGAAGAGCGCCGAACCCACGTGCTGGATGTACTCGTTGAGCGCGTCCGCGGCCAGGCTGCGCTGGATGGGGATGAAGCCCTTGCGCACGTCACGCTGGTAGGCCAGGAAGAACAGGCCCGCGTCCAGGCGGCCGAGGCCGTCCGTGCCGTCGGTGAAGGAGTAGCCGCGGCGCAGGATCGTCGCCCCGTGGTTGGTGTCGGGGTGGGCGAGCCGGACGTGCGCGTCGGGCTTCATCGCCTTGAGGAACGGCTCGTCGCGCTCCTTGGCCTTGCCGACCGGGGCGCCCTCGCCCTTGTCGCGGCCGAAGATGTCCTCCTGCTCCTGCAGCGAGGTGCGGTCCCAGGTCTCGATGTGCATGCGGATGCGGCGGGCGACCAGGTAGGAGCCGCCCTCCATCCAGGACGGGCCGTCCTTGTCGTCCACCCAGACGAACTTCTTCAGGCGGTCCGTCTCCGTGCCCGCGATGTTGCGGGTGCCGTCCTTGAAACCGAACAGGTTGCGCGGGGTCTGCCCCTCGGGCGTCGTCGAGGACGTCTTGCCGAAGCCGAGCTGCGACCACTTGATGACGACCTTGCCGAAACCGATGCGGGCCAGGTTGCGGACGGCGTGGACCGCGACCTGTGGGTCGTCGGCGCAGGCCTGGATGCACAGGTCGCCGCCGCTGCGGTTCTTGTCGAGGTTGTCGCCCGCGAACTTCGGCAGGTCGACCAGCGCCTCGGGGCGGCGGTCCGCGAGGTCGAACTTCTCGAACAGGGACGGGCCGAAGCCGATCGTGAGGGTGAGGCGGGAGGGCTTCAGGCCGAGCGCCTCGCCGGTGTCGTCCGGGGGTGCCTCGGGAAGGCCGCCGAAGGCGCCCTCGCCGACGGCGTGTCCGGCCGCCATGCGCCGGGCGGCCTCGGTCCAGTCCTTCAGCAGCTGGACGAAGGCCTCGCGGTCGTCGGTCGTCACGTCGAACGCGGCGAAGTGCAGGCGGTCCTGCACCGGCGTGGCGATGCCCGCCTGGTGCGGGCCGTGGAAGGCGATCGCCGAGCCGGCCGCCGGTGCGGTGTCGTCCTCGGTGCGGGCCATCGCCACCGCTCCGCCTGCCGCGGCCGCGCCGAGCGCCAGGCCCGCGCCGCCCCAGCCGAGCAGGGAACGGCGGCTGGGGGAGGGGGAGTTGGTGTCCGTCATGGCTACTTCACCACCGCAGCGGCCAGCTTCGACAGCGGCTCCGCCAGGGCGTTGACCGCGTCCGAGAGCTCCTTGCGGTCGGCCTTGCCGACCTTGTCGTAGGAGGTGAAGTCGTACGACGTGGTGTTGGGGCGGTACTGGTCGAGCAGCTTGTCCAGGGCCGCGAACTGCTCGTCGAGTTCGGTGACGAGGGCCGCGTCATTCTCCTTCGCGACCGGCTTCAGCAGGTCGTAGGACTTCTGCGCGCCCTCGACGTTGGCCTTGAAGTCGACCAGGTCGGTGTGCGAGTAGCGCTCCTCCTCGCCGGTGACCTTGCCGGTGGCGACCTCGTCGAGGAGTTCCTTGGCGCCGTTGGCCATGGAGGTGGGGGTGATCTCGGCCTTGCCGACCCGGTTCTGCCAGTCCTTCAGGTCCTTGATCAGCAGGTCGGCGAGGTCCTTCTCGCGGCTGCCGATCTTCTTGTCCTGCCAGAGGGCCTTCTCCAGGCGGTGCCAGCCCGTCCAGTCGGTGGCCGGGTCCTGGCCGTCCTCCAGACCGTCCTCGCGGACGTCGACCTTGGGGTCGATGTCGCCGAAGGACTCGGCGACCGGCTCGGTGCGCTCCCAGCCGATGCGGGAGGGGGCGTAGGCCTTCTTCGCCGCCTCGAGGTCACCGTCCTTGACGGCCTCGGCGAACGCCTCGGCCTTCGGCAGCGTCTCGTCGGCCTGCGCCTGCGCGTAGGCGCGGTAGGCCGCGACGGCCTCGTCCAGACGCGGGTCGCGCTGGACGGCCTTGCCGCCGGTGGCCTTGACGGCCTGGCGGATGCCGTCGCCCTTCATGCCGGGCTTGCACGCGATCTGGTAGTCACCGGCCTTCACCTCGGCGGTGACCCGCTGCTTGGTGCCGGGGCCTATGTTCTCGCGCTCGGTGACCACACGGTCGTCGGGGAACAGGACGTAGACCTCGGTGACCTTGGAACCCTTGTTCTCGACGGCCAGCTCGACGTGCCCGGCCGGGAACTCCTTCTTCGACACCTGGCACTTGTCGTCGGTCGCCGTCACCTTGATGACGTGGTCGCCGTTCTTCGCGTCGCCCTTCTCGGTGCAGCCGGTGACGGCGGCCAGGGCCGCCGCGGCGGCGATGACGACGGAAGCGGGACGAGCGGGTCGCATGAGGGCTCCAGTGAAGAGGTAGGTGAGGCTCACCTAAGGCAGCACACAAGGATGGCTCAAGTGGCTCAAAATCGCCGTCATGATCGGGTCAAGGGAGGGTCAAAGGTCGCCTCGCGCCCCCTGCCACGCCGACGCACGTCCTCGACCGGCGAGAATGCCTCCCGTGACTGACTACGACGTGCTCCGCGTCTTCTGCGGGCCGAACGGCGGGTACGGCAACGAGCTCGGCGTCGTGCGCGAAGGCTCCGTGATGCCCGAGCCGGAGGAGCGGCAGGCGTTCGCCGCGAAGGTCGGGTTCAGCGAGACCGTGTTCGTCGACGACCCCGAGCGCGGAGTGATCGACATCTACACGCCCACGCTGCGGCTGCCCTTCGCCGGGCACCCCTGCGTCGGGACGGCATGGCTGCTCGACGTGCCCGAGCTCGTCACACCCGCCGGAGTGGTCGGGGCCCGGCAGGACGGGGAGTTCTGCTGGATCGAGGCGCGGGCCGAGTGGGTGCCGCCGCGGACACTGCGCCGGTACGGCAGCGCCGCCGAGGTCGACGACCTGACCGTGCCGCCACCGGGGGAGTGGGTGTACGCCTGGGCATGGGAGGACGAGCCCGCCGGGCGGATCCGGGCCCGGGCCTTCCCCGGCCGGGGCGACGGCATCGACGAGGACGAGGCGACCGGGGCCGCCGCCCTGCTGCTCACCGACCTGCTGGGCCGGGCCCTCAACATCACCCAGGGCGCGGGCTCCCAGATCCTCACCGCGCCCCAGCCGGGCGGCTGGACTGAGGTCGGCGGACGGGTCCACCTCGAACGCTGACCCGGACGGAGCGCGGCCGTACGGGTGGAACAGCGTGCGTGGGCGGTGGTGAGCGGGGACCACTGGGCGTGACCAAGCACCACCGCGAGAGAAGTCTCATGCGCATTCGATCCGCTCTGGCCGTCGCCGCCCTGACCGCCGCCCTGTCCGCCACCGGCGTGGCCGCGGCCTCCGCCTACGACGACGCGGAGTACCGCGACGACCACCACGTGGCGTGCAGCACGTACTTCGGTGAGCTCGAGGCCGAGACCGCCGAGATCGAGTGGGGCGGGGCCGTCTGCCACAACGGTCCGTTCGACATCTGAGTGGGACGGGCCCGGCTCTCTCCCGAGCCGGCACCGGGGCCCCTCGCCGCGCGCGAGCGGGGCCCCGCCCGTTCACGCCGTCAGGGGGAACTCCTCGCCCAGCGCCTCGAACATCGCGTTGTTCAGCCCGTACGCCCGCTTGCACTCGGTCACGATCCGCTGCCGCTCCAGCTCGTCACCGGGCACCGCGTCCAGCAGCTCGCAGTAGCTCCGCTTGAAGGCGGCCGGGTTGCGGATCTCTTCGAAGACGTAGAAGCGGACTCCGTCGCCCTTCTTCGAAAAGCCCCAGGTCTTCTCGGCCGTGTCGCGGATGATCTGCCCACCCGAGAGGTCGCCCAGATAGCGGGTGTAGTGGTGGGCGATGTAGCCGGCCGGCCAGGCGCGGGCGCACTCCGCGATCCGTTCCGCGTACTCCAGGGTGGCCGGCAGTGCGGTGGCCGCCGTCCGCCAGCCGGGCCCACGCAGATGCTCCAGATCCCGCTCCAGCGCCGCCAGGCGGAACAGCTCCGGACGGATGAAGGGCCCGGCCACCGGGTCCGCGGTCAGCTGCCGGGCGCCGGACTCCAGGGCGCCGTACACGAACCACAGCTGCTCCGTGTAACGCGCGAACGCCTCGACCCCCAGCTTGTGCCCCAGCAGGTCGCCGATGAAGGTCGAGCCCCTGGCCTCCTCGTGCTGCTCGCGAGAAGCGGTCCGAAGGAGCGTCGAGAAGGATTCCATGCGCAGACTTTTCCCGACGCACTGTCGGTAAAACCTGCGTGTGCAAAAGACGCGGCCCGCCCTCGGGAGAGGACGGGCCGTGCGGTGGGGTGGGGTGGGGTGGGGTGCCGATGGGGGTTACGGCAGCGTGAGGATCTCCGCGCCCGAGTCCGTGACCACCAGCGTGTGCTCGAACTGGGCCGTCCGCTTCCGGTCCTTCGTGACGACCGTCCAGCCGTCGTCCCACATGTCGTACTCGTGCGTACCGAGCGTCAGCATCGGCTCGATCGTGAACGTCATGCCGGGCTGGATCACCGTCGTCGCGTGCGGGCTGTCGTAGTGCGGGATGATCAGGCCCGAGTGGAACGACGAGTTGATGCCGTGCCCGGTGAAGTCCCGCACCACTCCGTAGCCGAAGCGCTTGGCGTACGACTCGATGACCCGGCCGATGATGTTGATCTGCCGGCCCGGCTTGACCGCCTTGATCGCCCGCTCCAGGGACTCCCGGGTCCGCTCCACCAGCAGCCGCGACTCCTCGTCGACGTCACCCACCAGGTAGGTGGCGTTGTTGTCACCGTGCACACCGCCGATGTACGCCGTCACGTCGAGGTTGACGATGTCGCCGTCGCGCAGGACCGTCGAGTCCGGGATGCCGTGGCAGATGACCTCGTTGACGCTCGCGCACAGCGACTTCGGGAAGCCCCGGTAGCCCAGCGTCGAGGGGTAGGCGCCGTGATCGCACATGTACTCGTGCGCGACCCGGTCCAGCTCGTCCGTGGTCACCCCGGGAGAGATGAGCTTCGCGGCCTCCGCCATCGCCCGGGCCGCGATCCGGCCGGCCACGCGCATCGCCTCGACGGTCTCGGGCGTCTGCACCTCCGGTCCGGTGTACGGCGTCGGCGCGGGCTTGCCGACGTACTCGGGGCGACGGATGTTTCCGGGCACGGAACGGATGGGGGACAGCTCCCCCGGGACGAGCAGCGACTGGCCAGACATGCCAGCGAGTCTAACCAGCGGCGATGGGGGAACATGTCGATGGCGAGAGGAGCTGGTCATGGCCCTGTTCAAGAAGCGCACGGTCGGCAAGCCGGGTGAGTGGTACTTCTGCCTGGAACACAAGAAGGTCGAGGAGGGGCCGGAGTGCCCCAACAAGGACCGGTTCGGGCCGTACGCCTCCCGCCCGGAGGCCGAACACGCGATGGCGACCGCCCGCGAGCGCAACCTCCAGTGGGAGAACGACCCCAAGTGGCACGACGCCCCGGCGGGCAGCCGGGACGACGAGAGCTGATCCCGCCGACGCCCGGGGCCGCGGTCCCGGGCGTTCGTATGTCCGGGGCCACGGCACAGGCAGTGGGACGACCGGGCGTCACCAGCGGGCCGGCGGCGGGGCCGTCAGGTGCTCCGCCAGTCGCGCCACCCGGTCCCGCAGACGGCGCCGCCCCCGCGGGGCCGGCAGGGCGTTCTCCCCGGCCGCGGCACTGACCAGGTGCTGCACCGTGTCGAGGTCCAGCTCCGAGCCGTCCGGGACGGCCAGGGTCTCGTGCGCCAGGGACGGGAGCTCGCCCCGGCCGGGGCCAAGGGCCAGGACCGTCGCTCCGGCACGGCGTGCGTCGGACACCCGTTCCAGGAGTGGCGCGGCGGGCCCCCCGGGCGCGACCACCAGCAGCGTCTCGCCCCGCCGGGCCGCCGCCAGCCGTCCCAGACCGACCGCCAGGTGCGCCGGATCCGAGGGGCGCGCGCCGTGCCGTACCAGCGTCGGGGCCAGCTCCGGCGTGCCCGACCAGGCCGCCTCGTCCACCAGGTGCGCGGCGAGGTGCCACGGCTCGTACTCCGGCGTGCCGACGAGCAACAACCCACCCCCGTGCGACACCACCGAGCCGCGCAGCGCCCCGGCGAACCGCCGGGTGGCTCCCAGCCACTCCGTCCCGGCGAGCACTTCCCGCAGCAGCGCGACCCGTACCGCATCCATGGGACCGCATCCTGCCCCAAGCGGTCATCCGTGACGTGGCGTTCACCCCGCATTCGCCCGGCCTGGGTAGGCCGACCGGTCATCCGTACCGTCGTCGAACGACCGGAGGAGCCCGCCGATGACCGAGGCCAGCGTCCCCTTCCACGCCGGGCAGGAGGGGTACGCCAGTTTCCGTATCCCCGCCGTCGTCGCCACCCGCACCGGCGACCTGCTCGCCTTCTGCGAGGGCCGGGTCGGCTCCCGGGACGACTTCGGGAACATCGACATCGTCCTCAAACGCTCCACGGACGGCGGCCACACCTGGGGCCCGCTCCAGGTCGCCGCGCGCAACGGCGACTCCCTCGCCGGCAACCCCGCCCCGGTCGTCCTCGACACCGGCCGGATCCTCCTCGTGCACGTGCGCAACGCCGCCCACGCCACCGAGGACGCCATCCGGCGCGGCACGGTGAGCGCGGCGGACGGACGCCGGGTCTGGGTGCAGCACAGCGACGACGAGGGCCGCACCTGGTCGGCGCCCAGGGAGATCACCCGGGAGGCCAAGCGGCCCGAATGGCGCTGGTACGCCACCACCCCCGGCCACGCGATCCAGCTGACCACCGGCCTGGTCGTCGTCCCCGCCAACCACTCCCTGCCGCCCACCGGCACCGACAACGGCACCGAGGGCCGCTACAACGGCGGCCACTGCCTGCTCAGCGACGACGCGGGCGCCACCTGGCGGATCGGCTACGTCGACGACGACACCGACGGCTACATCAACGCCAACGAGACCACCGCCGCCGAACTCCCCGACGGCCGCGTCTACTTCAACACCCGCAACGACTCGCCCTCACCCGGCACCCGGGCCGACGCCCACTCGGCCGACGGCGGCCGGACCCTGGTGAAGCCCTTCCGCCCGCAGGCCGGCATCACCGCCCCCGTCTGCGAGGCCGCCGTCCTCCAGCTCCGCGACCCCGACCTGCTCCTCTACTCCGGCCCCGCCGACCCGGGCTTCCGCGCCCTGATGACGATCCGCACCTCCACCGACGGCGGCACCACCTGGCGCCCTGCGTACACGGTGGACGGCCTGCCCGCCGCGTACTCGGATCTCGTCCGGATCGACACGGACACCGTGGGCCTGCTGTACGAGACCGGCGACTTCGGCGCCTACGAGACGATCACCTTCCGGCGGGTGCCCGTGACGGAGCTGACCTGAGCCGTCCCGGGCGACGGCGCGGTCGTAGAGTCTGGCCATGACCTCTACCGACAGTGCTGCCACCGACAACGCACAGAAGGCGCCCGCCAAGGACCCCTGGGACCTGCCCGACGTCACCGGACTCGTCGTCGGAGTGCTCGGCGGGACCGGGCCGCAGGGCAAGGGCCTGGCCTACCGGCTCGCCAAGGCCGGCCAGAAGGTGATCATCGGCTCGCGCGCCGCCGACCGCGCTCAGGCGGCCGCCGAGGAACTCGGCCACGGGGTCGAGGGCGCCGACAACGCCGAGACCGCGCGCCGCAGCGACATCGTGATCGTCGCCGTGCCGTGGGACGGCCACGGCAAGACCCTCGAATCCCTGCGCGAGGAACTGACCGGCAAACTCGTCGTCGACTGCGTCAACCCGCTCGGCTTCGACAAGAAGGGCGCCTACGCCCTCAAGCCCGAGGAGGGCAGCGCCGCCGAGCAGGCCGCCGCCCTGCTGCCGGACTCCCGGGTCACCGCCGCCTTCCACCACCTGTCGGCCGTGCTGCTCCAGGACCCGGAGATCGACGAGATCGACACCGACGTGATGGTGCTCGGAGAGGTCCGCGCGGACGTGGAGATCGTCCAGGCCCTCGCCGGGCGCATCCCGGGTATGCGCGGCATCTTCGCCGGACGGCTGCGCAACGCCCACCAGGTGGAGTCGCTGGTGGCGAACCTGATCTCCGTGAACCGCCGCTACAAGGCGCACGCGGGGCTCCGGGTCACCGACGTGTGAGCCGGTGACCTCCATGGGGGACACTGGACGGCACCGGCAGTACCAGCTGTGCCAGAAGTGTCCCCCGACAGGAGCCGACCGCCATGCCCCGCCTCGCTCTCTACGCCCTGATCGTCTGCGTCCTCTCCGTGGCCGCCGCCGTCGTCTCCTTCACGCGGGGCAGCTTCCTGGGGATCGTGTGGGTGCTGCTGGCGGGCCTGTCGTCCAACATGTGCTGGTACTACGTCAAGCGCGCCAGGCAGCAGAAGTCCGTCACCGGCTGATCGCGCCCGTCACGGCGCCGCCGAGCAGAACTCGTTCGAGCCCTGCCAGAAGCGGTACAGCTCCTGACCGCAGTACGTCTCGAAGTCGCTGATCCCGAATGACTTCAGGGTCGTGTCGATCACGTCGAAGAAGACGCCGTTCACCGCGGGCAGCCACAGCAGCGCGAACACGAACAGCAGGCCGAACGGCGCGAACGGCTCCACCTGGCGCCGGATGTTGTACGACAGCCAGGGCTCGATCACGCCGTAGCCGTCCAGGCCCGGCACCGGCAGGAAGTTCAGCAGCGCGGCCGTCACCTGGAGCAGCGCGAGGAAGGCCAGCGCGAACCGGAAGTCGTTCGGCACGCCGTCCAGCGCGTCCAGCCAGAACGGGGCGGTGCAGACGACGGCGAACAACACGTTCGTCAGCGGGCCCACCGCCGAGATCAGACTGTGCTTCCAGCGGCCCTGGATCCGGTTCCGCTCGATGAACACGGCGCCGCCGGGCAGTCCGATGCCGCCCATGATCACGAAGATCACGGGGAGGACGATGCTGAGCAGGGCGTGCGTGTACTTCAGCGGGTTGAGGGTCAGATAGCCCTTGGCCCCGATGGAGATGTCGCCGCTGTGCAGGGCGGTACGAGCGTGCGCGTACTCGTGCAGGCACAGCGAGACGATCCACGCCGCCGTCACGAACAGGAACACGGCGACGCCGGGCTGCTCGGCGAAGCCGGTCCAGGTCGCCCATCCCGTGACCGCCGTCACGGCGAGGATCCCGACGAACACGGGACTGATCCGTCGCTCGCTGTGGCGGGTGGTGGCGGTGGTCATGGGGCTCCCTGCACTCGTCGACACGGGGTGGGACGGCCCGACGGTACCGGGCCCGGGTGAAAAACGTCTCGCGCGGGGCGGTCGGTTCCGGGGAGGGTGGGCCCATGGGG
>NZ_JAIGQA010000022.1:0-61951 GCF_019733245.1 Streptomyces sp. WAC04114 | reverse complement strand
CGTCCCGCACGGTCGCGAACCGACATCGCCACCCGCAGCGACCCTGCCCACCCCCGACCTCGCGATGTGAGAGAGAAGGCTTCCATGCCAGCATCGACGTCCAGCGACCTCACCCTGTCCGTCAACGGCGAGAAGTACACGCTGACCGTCGACCACCGCACCACCCTGCTCGACGCCCTGCGTGAACGACTCGACATGACGGGCACCAAGAAGGGCTGCGACCAAGGCCAGTGCGGTGCCTGCACGGTCCTGCTGGACGGCCGCCGCAGCGTGGCCTGCCTCCAGCTCGCCGTGGCCGCGGAAGGGCGCGAGATCACCACCATCGAAGGCGTGGCCGAGGGCGAGCGACTGCACCCCGTGCAGCAGGCGTTCCTCGACCTGGACGGCTTCCAGTGCGGCTACTGCACGCCGGGCCAGATCTGCTCGGCCATCGCCGTGATCGAGGAGCACGCGGCCGGCTGGCCGAGCGCGGTCACCGGCGACGTCCGGCCCGAGGTGGGACCACCGCCGCTGACCCCGGAGGAGATCCGCGAGCGCATGAGCGGCAACCTGTGCCGCTGCGGCGCGTACGTGTCGATCGTCCAGGCCGTGGCCAGGGCCGCCGAGGAGACCAAGGGAGCTGCGGCATGAGGGAGTTCGGCTACCAGCGGGCGTACGACGTCTCCGGCGCCGTCGCACTGCTCGACAGCGACGGAGAGGCCCGCTATCTGGGCGGCGGCACGAACCTCGTCGACCTGATGAAGACCGGCGTCGAACGGCCCGCCCGGCTCGTCGACATACGCGAACTGCCCCTGAACCGCATCGAGCCGACCGAGGACGGCGGGCTGCGCATCGGCGCCACGGTCACCAACAGCGACCTGGCCGCCCACCCCGAGGTCCGGCGCCGCTACCCGGCACTCGCACAGGCCGTGCTGGCCGGAGCCTCCGGGCAGCTGCGCAACATGGCCACCGTCGGCGGCAACCTCCTCCAGCGCACGCGCTGCGGCTACTTCACCGACGTCACCTCCCCCTGCAACAAGCGCGATCCCGGCAGCGGCTGCCCCGCCATCACCGGAGAGCACCACAACCACGCGGTCCTGGGCGCCTCCGACCACTGCGTGGCCACCCACCCCTCCGACATGGGCGTGGCCCTGGCCGCCTTCGACGCGAGCGTGTCGTACGAAACGACCGACGGGGCGGGGGAGTTGCCGCTCACCGACTTCTACCTCCCGGTGGGGGAGACCCCGCATCTGGAGACCGCCCTGCCGCCGGGCGCGCTCATCACCGGCGTCACCCTCCCGCCCACCACCACAGCGGTCAACTCCCGCTATCGCAAGGTGCGCGAGCGGGCCTCGTACGCCTTCGCCATCGGGTCCGTCGCCGCCGCGCTCGACGTCCGGGACGGCCTCGTCCACGACGTGCGCCTGGCCTTCGGCGCGGTCGCCTCCTGCCCCTGGCGCGCCCGCGCGGCCGAACGCGCCCTGACCGGCGGCCCGGCCGACGCCGAACACTTCGCGGCCGCCGCGGACGCCGAACTGACGGTCGCCAGGCCCCTGCCCCACAACGGATACAAGGTGACCCTGATGCGCAACCTCGTCGTGGCCGTGCTGAGTGAACTCGCCGAGGAGGCCGCCCGATGACCACCGCCACCAAGGGAGCCCTGGGCACCGCGCATCCGCGCGTGGAAGGCCGCGACAAGGTCACCGGAGCGGCCCGCTACGCCGGCGAGATCCCCTTCGCCGAGCTAGCCCACGGCTGGCTGGTGCTGTCCACCGTGGCCCGCGGCCGCATCCGCGCCCTGGACACCGAGGCCGTGCTCGCCATGCCCGGGGTGCTCACCGTGCTCCACCACCACAACGCCCCGCGTGTCGACACCGACTACACCGGCATGATGGGCACCCCGCCGGACCTCACCGTCGGCCTCTTCCAGCACGACCGCGTGCCCCACATGGGCTGGCCGGTGGCCCTGGTCGTGGCCGAGACCTCCGAGCAGGCAAGGGAGGCCGCCGAGGCCCTCGTGGTGCACTACGACCAGGAGCCGCACGACGTCGCGTTCTCCGCCGGGCGCGAGGCCGAGGCGTACGCGCAGGACGGGCACCTGCCGGCCGTGGTGGAGAAGGGCGACCTGGAGGCCGGACTCGCCGCGTCCGCGGTGGTGGTGGACGCCGAGTACACCACCCCGGAGGAGCACCACAACCCGATGGAGCCGCACGCGGCGGCGGCCCGGTGGGACGGCGGCCGCCTGGAGGTCGTCGACTCCAACCAGGGCACCGGCTGGGTCGCCGGCGAGCTCGCGAGCCTGTTCTCCCTCGACCCGGCTTCGGTGCGGGTCCGGTCCGAGCACGTCGGTGGCGGCTTCGGCAGCAAGGGGCTTCGCGTGCACCAGGTGGCCGCGGTGATGGCAGCGACCGTGCTGCGGCGCCCGGTCCGGGTCGTCATGACCCGCCGGCAGATGTTCTCCCTCGCCGGTCACCGCAGCCCCACCGCACAGCGGGTCAGGCTCGGTGCCCACGCGGACGGACGGCTGCTCGCGCTGGAGCACCGGTCGCTGAACCAGACCTCGACTTTCCACGACTTCGTCGAGCCCAGCGCGGCGTCGAGCCGGTCGATGTACGCCGCCGACGCCCACCACACGGCCAGTCGGCTCGTGAAACTCGACGTTCCCACCCCGACCTGGATGCGCGCCCCGGGCGAGGCGTCGGGCTCGTTTGCGCTGGAGTCGGCACTCGACGAGCTCGCCGAGCGGTGCGGGATCGACCCGATCGAACTGCGGGTCCGCAACGAGCCCGAGGTGGGACCGGTGTCCGGGCTGCCGTTCGGCAGCCGCAACCTCATCCCCTGCTTCCGGGAAGGCGCCCGCAGGTTCGGCTGGGACGGGCGGGATCCGCGGCCCGGGGTGCGCCGGGAGGGCCGCTGGCTGCTCGGCACGGGTACCGCCGCAGCCTCCTTCCCCACTCTGGCCATGCCGTCCACGGCGGCCCTGACCGCGGAGGCGGACGGCACCTTCACGGTGCGGATCAACGCCGCGGACATCGGCACCGGCGCCCGCACCGCGCTCACCCTGGTCGCCGCCGACGTCCTGGAGGTGCCCGCGGACCGCGTCCGGGTGGAGATCGGGGACAGCGACCTCGGGGCCGCCTCGATCGCCGGCGGTTCGGCCGGCACCCGCTCCTGGGGCTGGGCCGTCACGGCCGCCGCTCAGGAACTGCGCCGGAGCCTCGCGCCGGGCGCGGACATCCCGCCGGAGGGCGTCACCGTACGGTCGGACACGGCCGAAGCCCTCGGCGCCCTCGCCCAGAAGGAGCGGCACGCCTTCGGTGCCCAGTTCGCCGAGGTCGCCGTCGACCCCGCCACCGGAGAGGTCCGGGTGCGCCGCATGCTGGGTATCTTCGCGGCCGGCCGGATCGTGAACCCGCTCACCGCCCGCAACCAGTTCGTCGGCGGCATGATCTGGGGCATCTCCATGGCCCTGCACGAGGAAGCCGTCCGGGACCGGGCGAGCGGCGGCCTCTACGGCGCCGACCTCGCCGGCTACCACGTCGCCGCGCACGCCGACATCCCGCACGTCGAGGCCGACTGGATCGATGACCCCGACCCGGACGACCCGGTCGGCATCAAGGGCATCGGCGAGGTCGGCATCGTGGGCGCGGCCGCGGCGGTCGCCAACGCGGTGTGGCACGCCACCGGCGTACGCCACCGGAACCTGCCGATCCGCCCCGACCGCGTCCTGCTGGCGGGCGCCGATGCTTGATCTCGCAGGACCTCTGCACGAGTGGAGCGAGGCGGGCCGGGACTTCGCCGTCGCCACGGTCGTCGCCGTGGGCGGCAGCGCCCCGCGACCTCCCGGCGCCGCGCTCGCCGTCGCCGCGGACGGCACGGCCGTCGGCTCGGTCTCGGGCGGCTGCGTGGAGGGAGCGGTGTACGACCTGTGCCTTGAGGCTCTCCGGGACGGCGTGACGCTCGTCGAGCGGTTCGGCTACAGCGACGAAGACGCCTTCGCAGTGGGGCTGACCTGCGGCGGGACGATCGACGTCATGATCACCCCGTTCGCGGGCGGGCGGGCGATCGAGAGGGCGGCCCTGGCGGCTGCCGACCGGACCGAGCCGGTGGCCCTGGCCCGGGTGGTGCGGGGCCCGTCCGGCCTCCTGGGCCAGGCCCTGCTGGTCCGCCCCGACGGCTCGTCCGCCGGTGGCCTCGGCGGCGGCCCGGAGCTGGACCGCGCGGCGCTCGACCGAGCCGGGGCCCTGCTGGACACCGGCCGGACCGGCACGGTGGAGCTCTCCGAGGACGGGTCGCACTGCCCGGGCGGTCTCACCCTGCTGGTCGAGTCGGCCGCGCCGCCGCCCCGCATGATCGTCTTCGGCGCGATCGACTTCGCGGCGGCCCTGGTACGGGCGGGCGCATTCCTCGGCTACCACGTCACCGTGTGCGACGCGCGCCCCGTCTTCGCGACCCGGGCCCGCTTCCCGCAGGCCGACGAGATCGTCGTCGACTGGCCCGACCGCTACCTCCGGCGCACGGAGACCGACGGGCGCACGGTGCTGTGCGTGCTCACCCACGACGCGAAGTTCGACATACCCCTGCTGACGGAGGCGCTGCGACTGCCCGTCGCCTACATCGGCGCGATGGGTTCCCGCCGCACCCACGAGGACCGCAACCGGCGGCTGCGGGAAGCGGGCATGAGCGAGCACGACCTGGCCAGGCTGAGATCACCGATCGGCCTCGACCTGGGAGCCCGTACGCCCGAGGAGACGGCCGTGTCCATAGCGGCGGAGATCATCGCGGTCCGGCACGGCGGCACGGGAACGCCGCTCACGGGTTCGGCCACACCGATCCACAGGACCGCCCGAGAGGCACATCCGCAACCGGCCTGACGACCGTCCCGAGCCGGTCGGCTGCTCTGCAGGGGTGCTGCGTGGCCGGCCGGGGCTGTCCGTGGCCGTCCGTGGCCGGTCGGGTGGAGGGCCGTGTTCCGCTTGGTGCCGGTGCTGGTGTCGCTCGGGGGCCGCTCGATCCTCGAGGCCGGCCAGGTCCCGGCGCGTTGCCCGCCTACCTGCCTAGCTGCCTACCTACCTACGTGCCTGCCTGCCTCACCCCGTCCGGCGCCAGCCCGGCCGCTGCCTTTCGCTCCGGGCAAGCGCCGAGCCTGCCCGGCCCGGCCGACGTGGCCCGGTCGGCGGAGGCACCCTCCGGAAATGCCGAAGAGGCCGAGGCCGTTTGTCGGCCGCGGCCCCTTCACGGGTGCGAAACGCGCGCGGTCAGGCCGCCGCGGGCTCCGACGCGTGGCCGTGCAGGCGGGCGATGACCTCGGTCAGCTGCTCGGCGACCTCGGCGTCGTCGGCCGGGTGCGTCTCGGCGAAGCGGGTCATCGAGCCGGGGATGGACAGCTTGACGTCCTCCAGGACCTTGCCGCCGGCCACGCCCACGGACTTGCGGGTCTCGTCGTGCGCCCAGACACCGCCGTACTGGCCGAACGCGGTGCCGACCACGGCGACCGGCTTGCCGTTGAGGGCACCGGCACCGTACGGGCGGGACAGCCAGTCGATGGCGTTCTTCAGGACGGCGGGGATGGTGCCGTTGTACTCGGGGGTGAACAGGATCAGGCCGTCGGCGGCGTTCGCGGCCTCGCGCAGCCGGGCGGCGGCGGCCGGGAGGCTGCCCTCCACGTCGATGTCCTCGTTGTAGAAGGGAATCTCGGCCAACCCCTCGAAAAGGTTCACCTCGGCCCCTTCGGGGGCGAGCTTGACGGCCGCCTCGGCGAGCTGGCGGTTGTGCGAACCGGCGCGAAGGCTGCCGACGAGGGCGAGGATACGAACGGACATGCTGACTCCCACGTATGAGGCACTGCTCTGAAACACTGCGTATCGATCCGGACCGGGGTCCGTTTTAAGGTTCTAGCATCACAACCGGACCGCGGTCCAGTTTTGTTCCCGATGCTTTACGCTGGCTTCATGTCCGCCGCCCCGCCTTCCGTTCCGACGCCCCAGGAGCCCGTCGACCAGCCTGAGCTGCTCCAGCTCGGCGCCGCCCTGGAGGCGGACGAGCCGTGCCTGCGGGCCGACGCCGCGCGCAACCGCGCCCGGCTGCTGGAAGCCGCCGGGCGGCTGGTGGCGGAGCGCGGCGCGGAGGCCGTCACGATGGAGGCGGTGGCCGCCGAGGCCTGTGTCGGCAAGGGCACGGTCTTCCGCAGGTTCGGCGACCGCACCGGCCTGCTGACCGCGCTGCTCGACCACTCCGAGAAGAAGTTCCAGGCCGCGTTCCTCGGCGGCCCGCCGCCGCTCGGACCTGGAGCGGCGCCCGAGGAGCGGCTGCGGGCGTTCGGCTGCGCGATGCTGCGCCGCTCGACCGACGAGCTCGAGCTGCAGCTGGCCGCCGAGCCCGGTGCGAGCCGCCGCTACGTGGCCCCCGCCCGGCGTGTGCTGCGGCACCACATCGAGATGCTGCTGCGACAGGCGGTCCCCGACGCGGACTGTGAGCTCCTCTCCCACGCGCTGATGGGTCAGCTCGACCCCGCCCTCGTGCACCACCTGACCAGACAGTGCGGCATACCGCTGTCCCGTCTGGAGGCCGCGTGGACCGACCTGGTCGATCGGGTGACGGGCGAGGGCGCCGCCCGCCGATAGCCCTCCGCCGCACCTCGTGAGCGCTCACGGGTTCGTCACAACTCCCCCGCCGGAAGGGCGCATTGGGGCTTCTGCCAAGATGCCGTACGTCATGGTGCAGATACCGAAAACGCCCGCGCCCCCGTCCCCCGCACCGTCGCGCTCCGTGCCCACGAGCGCCGATGTGGCCCGCCTGGCCGGCGTCTCGCGCGCGACCGTCTCCTACGTCCTCAACAACACCAGCGCCGTACGCATCAGCGAACCCACCCGCCGCCGTGTGCGCGAGGCCGCGAGGGAGCTCGGATACGTACCGCACGCCGCGGCCCGCAGTCTGCGCGCCGGGCACAGCCGGATGGTCCTCATCCCCGCGCCGACCTTCCCCGTCGGCCCGCTCTACAACCGGTTCCTCACCGACCTCCAGGGATCGCTCGGCAGCCTGGACTACACCGTCGTGCAGTACGGCACCGGCGGCCCGCACGGCGACGAAGCGGCCCGCGCCTGGGCCGAGTTGAGGCCCGTGGCCGTGCTCGTGCCCGGCTCCGGTCTCGGCCCGCGCGGAGTGGCGGTGCTCAAGCGCTCGGGAGCCCGGGCCGTGGTCACCCTCGGCCCCGAGACCATCGAGGGCGCGCACGCGCTGCTCATGGACCACGACGTCGTCGGCCACAGCGCGGGCGCCCACCTCTACGACCGCGGCCGGCGCCGGATCGGCGTCGTCGTCCCGCAGGAACCCGGCCTCGAGGCGTTCTCCGCACCCCGCCTCGACGGCGTGCGCCAGTCGGTGCGCGGCACGGACGCCACGGTGACCGAACTGCCCCTCGCCTACGACGAGCAGGACGCTGCGCGCCTGGCCGCCCGCTGGCGCACCCTCGGCCTGGACGCCGTGTTCACCTACAACGACGAGTACGCGATGCTGCTGATGCGTGCCCTGTTGGACGAGGGAATCCGCATCCCGGAGGAGACCGCCGTGATCGGCGCGGACGACCTGATGCTCGGGCGGCTGCTGCGGCCCCGGCTGAGCACGGTCCACCTGAAGCTGCCCTGCGGCCGTGAACTCGCCGAACTGGTCGACCGCGCGGTGCGCAAGCCCACCACCGAGCCCGAGACGCACAAGGTCCTGGGAGCAACGGTGCTGCACCGCGAATCGAGTTGACCCGGCGCGGCACGACAGGTTTCGCATGGTCGGTGGCGGCATGTCCGGTTGCGCGTGGTCGGCTGCGCACGATGGGTGGTGGCATGTCCGGTTGCGTGCGGTCGGCCGCGCGCAATGGGTGGCGGCATTACCGGCTGCGCGTGGTCGGCCGCGAATGATCGGTTGGCTCGGCTGGCTGCGCGTGGTCGGCCGCGCATGGCCGGTGGCGGCACGACCGGCCTCGCATAATCGGTCGGCCGACCGGCTGCGCGCGACCGGCCTCGCATGATCCTTCGCGCACGACCGGCCGGCATCGCCAGGCCAACAGGCGCCCCGCGGCCCCGCTTTCGTGCCGAGGCATGGCTAGGATGTTGCATGCTCAACAAAACGGGGACGTGTTCCGCACGGGCCGCGGCGCACCGCCGCGCCCGCTCGGCGCGTCCCGCCATGTGACCGCCGAACCGGCCGCGCACGTACGGGAGTTGTTCCCACCCCCGGCAGCCGGTGACCGATCGATCGGAGAGCCGTCATGCCGTTGCTCGACACCAGGACCTGGCAGCCCCGCCGCCTCGCGGGGGCCGGGTACACCGTCACCGAGCCCGCCACCGGCCAAGCCCTCGGCACCCTCGCCCTCGCCACCGCCGAGGACGTCGAAACCGCCTCGGAGCGGGCCGCCGACGCCCAGCGCGCCTGGGCACGCACCCCGCATTTCGCCCGCGCCGCCGTGCTCCGCAAGGCCGGCGACCTGTTCGCCGAGCACGCCGCCGAACTGCGCGAGTGGCTCGTCCGCGAATCGGGCTCCGTCCCGGGCAAGGCCGACTTCGAACTGCACGTGGCCGCCCAGGAGTGCTACGAGGCCGCCGCGCTCGCCTCCCGCCCGGCCGGCCAGGTCCTGCCCAGCGAGGCGCCGCGCCTGTCGTACACGCGTCGCGTCCCGGCCGGTGTGGTCGGCGTGATCTCACCGTTCAACGCCCCGCTGATCCTCTCGATCCGCTCCGTCGCTCCGGCCCTGGCGCTGGGCAACGCGGTCCTGCTCAAGCCGGATCCCCGCACGGCCGTCTGCGGAGGGCTGTCCCTCGCCGCGGTCTTCGCCGCCGCGGGCCTGCCGGAAGACCTGCTGCACGTGCTCCCCGGTGGCGCCGACGCCGGACAGGCCCTGGTCGCCGACCCGCGCGTGCCCGTCATCTCCTTCACCGGCTCCACCGCCGCCGGACGGGCCGTGGGCGAGGCCGCCGGCCGTCACCTCACGCGGGCCCACCTGGAGCTGGGCGGCAACTCGGCCATGATCGTGCTGGAGGACGCCGACCTCGACGCGGTCATCTCCACGGCCGCCTGGGGCTCGTTCTTCCACCAGGGCCAGATCTGCATGACCACCGGACGGCATCTGGTGCACGCGTCCCTCTACGACGAGTACGTCGAGCGGCTGGCCGCCAAGGCGGACTCACTCGCGGTCGGAGACCCGCACCGGGACCAGGTACACCTGGGTCCCATCATCGACTCGGGCCAGCTCGGCAAGATCAGCGGTCTGGTCGAGGCCAGTACGGCCGCCGGTGCCAAGCTCGCCGCCGGCGGCACCCACGACCGGCTCTTCTACCGGCCGACGGTCCTCGCCAATGTGGACGACCGCACCCCCGCGTACACGGAGGAGGTCTTCGGCCCGGTGGCGCCCGTCCGCCCCTTCACCACCACCGACGAGGCGGCGGCGCTGGCCGCGCAGAGCCCGTACGGCCTCTCCCTGGGCATCGTCACCAGGGACCCGGCCCGCGGCCTGGACCTCGCCGACCGCATCCCGACCGGCATCGTCCACATCAACGACCAGACGGTGAACGACGAGGCCGTGGCGCCCTTCGGCGGAGTCGCCGCCTCCGGCACCGGCGCCCGCTTCGGCGGTGAGGCCAATCTGGAGGCCTTCACAGAACTGCGCTGGACGACGGTACGCGGAGACGTCGCTCCGTACCCCTTCTAGGACGGAGACGTCGGCCCCCTACCCTTCCAGGACCCGGCCCTACGGGCGTCGAGCCCGGGGACCCGTTACTCGGTCGGCTGCTGGGCCTGCTGCTCGGCGATCGACTTGCGCACCTCGTCCATGTCGAGGTTGCGGGCCTGCCCGATGACGTCCGTCAGGGCGGCCTCGGGCAGGGCGCCGGGCTGGGCGAACACCGCGACCTGGTCACGGACGATCATCAGCGTGGGGATGGACTGGATACCGAAGGCCGCGGCCAGCTCGGGCTGCGCCTCGGTGTCCACCTTGCCGAACACCAGGTCGGGGTTGGCCTCCGCCGCCTTCTCGTACACCGGGGCGAACTGCTTGCACGGCCCGCACCAGTCGGCCCAGAAATCGATCAGGACGAACTCGTTGTCCGTGACCATCTGGTCGAAGTTCTCTTTGGTGAGCTCCACGGTGCTGCTCATGGCGTACATCCCTCTTCCTGGTGTGGGGTCAAACCGTCGGCACAACACGGCCGACCGGACACGTATTCCGCGCCCCTACCCATGTGGCCAGGGCGCACACCACCCACCAGACTGACCCCATGACGGAAACGGAAACCAACACGTACGACGTCGTGGTACTCGGTGCCGGGCCCGTGGGGGAGAACGTCGCCGACCGCACCCGCGCCGCCGGACTGACCACCGCGGTCGTGGAGAGCGAACTGGTCGGCGGCGAATGCTCATACTGGGCGTGCATGCCCAGCAAGGCCCTGCTGAGGCCGGTCATCGCCCGCGCGGACGCCCGCCGCGTCCCGGGCCTGAGCCAGTCCGTGCAGGGCCCCCTCGACGCCTCCGCGGTCCTCGCTCACCGGGACTACTACACCTCGAACTGGAAGGACGACGGCCAGGTCCGCTGGCTCGACTCCATCGGCGCCGCCCTGTACCGCGGCCACGGGCGCCTCACCGGCCCCCGCAGGGTGACGGTCACCGGCCCGGACGGCGGCGAGCGCGTCCTGACCGCCCGGCAGGCCGTCGCCGTCTGCACCGGCAGCCGCGCCGCCGTGCCCGCCCTGCCCGGGCTCGACGCCGTCAAGCCATGGACCAGCCGGGAGGCCACCAGTTCCAAGACCGTGCCCGGGCGGCTGATCGTGATCGGCGGCGGCGTGGTCGCCACCGAGATGGCCACGGTCTGGCAGGCCCTCGGCTCGCAGGTCACCCTGCTGGTCCGCGGCAAGGGCCTGCTGCCGCGCATGGAGCCGTTCGCCGGGGAGCTGATCGCCGAGGCGCTCGCGGAGGCCGGCGCGGACGTCCGTACGGGCACCTCGGTGGAGTCGGTGACCCGGGAGAACGGGACGGTCGTGGCCGTCACCGACACGGGCGACCGCATCGAGGCCGACGAGATCCTCTTCGCCACCGGCCGCGCCCCGCGTACCGACGACATCGGCCTGGAGACGATCGGCCTCGACCCCGGCACCTGGCTGCCGGTCGACGACAGCCTCCGCGTGGACGGCCACGACTGGCTGTACGCGGTCGGCGACGTCAATCACCGCGCCCTCCTCACCCACCAGGGCAAGTACCAGGCCCGCATCGCGGGCGCCGCCATCACCGCCCGCGCCACCGGGGAGACCCTGGTGGCCGAGCCCTGGGGCGCCCACGCCGCGACCGCCGACCACGCCGCCGTCCCGCAGGTCGTCTTCACCGACCCGGAAGCCGCGGCCGTGGGCCTGTCCCTGGCCGAGGCGGAACAGGCGGGGCACCGGGTGAAGGCCGTCGACGTGGATCTGTCCACCGTCGCCGGGGCCGGCCTGTACGCCGACGGCTACCAGGGCCGCGCCCGCATGGTCGTCGACCTCGAGGCCGAGATCCTGCGCGGCGTTACCCTCGTCGGCCCCGGCGTCGGCGAACTGATCCACTCCGCGACCATCGCGGTCGCCGGCCAGGTCCCGATCAGCCGCCTGTGGCACGCCGTCCCGTCGTACCCCACGATCAGCGAGGTGTGGCTGCGGTTGCTGGAGGCGTACCGCGACGCCTGACCCGTGGCTCGTCCGGCGCCCCGCGCCGGACGGCCCGGCCGGGGTCACCGGTGCGCGGGCACCACCAGTTCCCGGAAGTCGTCGTCCCACAGGTCCTCCTCCGCCTCCGGCAGCACCCGGTCCGGCCGCAGCGCGTCGACGGCGCCCTCGTCGTGCGTGACCATGACGATCGCGCCCGGGTAGGTGCCCCCGCGGCCAGGACCTCGGCACGGGAGGCCGGGTCCAGGTTGTTGGTGGGCTCGTCCAGGAGCAGGACGTTCGCGCCCGAGTGAGACCCGCGAGGGCGAGCCGGGTCTTCTCGCCGCCGGACAGGACACCGACCGGCTTGCCGGTGTCGTCGCCGGTGAACAGGAACGCGCCCAGCACCCGCCGCACCTCCCCGTCGGTGAGGTGCGGCGCGGCTGCGGCCAGGTGCTCGCGGACCGTCGACTCCGCGTCCAGGGTGTCGTGCTCCTGCGCGAAGTAGCCCAGGCGCAGACCGTGCCCGTGGACCACCCGGCCGCTGTCGGGCGCCTCCGAAATTCGGCGCGGTGGCTCCGCGCGCTACGGCAGCGAGAAGCCGAGGGCCCGCGCCGCCTCCTCCGGTGTCGGCTGGGTCCAGCGTTCCGCCATGGCCAGATTGGACGACAGCGAACGCGATTCGGCGCGGTCGAGGTACAGGACACCGTCGAGATGGTCCGTCTCGTGCTGCACGATCCGGGCCGGCCAGCCCTCGAACACCTCGTCCAGGGCCTGCCCGTGCTCGTCCTGCCCGGTCAGCCGCACCTGCGCTGGCCGTGCCACCACCGCCTGCCAGCCCGGCACGCTGAGGCAGCCCTCGAAGAACGCGGCCCGCGCGTCTCCGAGGGGCTCGTAGGCGGGATTGACCAGCACGCGGAACGGCTGCGGCACCCGCCCGCGGGTGAGCCGCACCTCCTCCGGCACCGGCGCCGGATCCTCGATCACCGCGATCCTGAGTTCCACACCGACCTGCGGCGCGGCCAGACCGACCCCGGGCGCCGCGCGCATGGTGACCCGCAGGGCCTCGACGAACCGGGCCAGCAGCGCGGGCTCCAACTGGCCGTCGTACGGCTCGGTGCCCCGCCGCAGCACCGGGTCGCCGGCCGCGACGATGGCCAACGGGAGGCCCCCGTCGAGGAGTTGCTCGACCCGCTCGGCCAAGGGCGCGTGATCGTTCGGGGTTCCCATCGCGTCAGGATGACACGGCACCCCCCAGCCCTGCGTGACGCACGTCACGCTCTCTCCCCGGGAACTGAACCCCCAGCCGCCCCGACTACTGCACCGCAACGGCCACCGCCCACACCGCACCGGCCCTGATGACGTCCCCGGAGAAGCCCGCCGATGACCACCGCTCCCTCGACCACCACGGACGAGGCCCCGCAACCAGCCGCCCCGGCACCGTCGAAGAGCAGCTGGGCCCCACTGCGCCCGCTGATTCTCCGCCTGCACTTCTACGCCGGGGTGCTGGTGGCGCCGTTCCTCCTCGTCGCCGCCGTCACCGGCCTGCTGTACGCCGGCTCCTTCCAGGCCGAGAAGCTCGTCTACGACCACGAGATGACCGTCCCCGTGGGGGAGCGGAAGCTGCCGATCGGCGAGCAGGTGACCGCCGCCCGCAAGGCGCACCCCGAGGGCACCGTCTCGGCCGTACGCCCCTCGCCGGAGGCCGACGCGACGACCAGGGTGATGCTGTCCGGCGTCCCGGGCGTCGGGGAGGGCCACACGCTCGCCGTGTTCGTCGACCCGTACACCGCGAAGGTGCGCGGCTCGCTCGAACAGTACGGCTCCACCGGCGCGCTGCCGCTGCGCACCTGGATCGACGAGTTCCACCGTGACCTGCACCTGGGGGAGACGGGACGGCTGTACAGCGAGCTCGCGGCCAGCTGGCTGTGGGTCATCTCGGCGGGCGGCCTGGCGCTGTGGTTCTCCCGCCGCCGCGCCCTGCGCAAGGTGCGGGGAACGAAGGGGCGGCGCCGCACCCTCGGGCTGCACGGCAGTGTCGGCGTCTGGGCGGCGGCCGGGTTCTTCTTCCTCTCGGCGACCGGTCTGACCTGGTCGGCCTACGCCGGGGCCAACATCGACGAGCTGCGGACCTCGCTGGGCCAGGCCACCCCGTCGGTGTCGGCCGCCGGGGGTGGTGAGCACTCCGGCCACGGCGCCGCCGCAGGGCAGGCGGGCGACGCCGCACACGGTGTGGGCCTGGACAAGGTCCTGGCCGCGGCGCGGGCCGAGGGACTCGGCGACCCGGTGGAGATTGTGCCCCCCGCTGACGCCACCTCGGCGTACGTCGTGAAGCAGGTGCAGCGCAGCTGGCCCACCAAGCAGGACGCCGTCGCGATCGACCCGGCCAGTGGCGAGGTCACCGACGTGCTGCGGTTCGAGGACCACCCGGTCCTCGCGAAGCTCACCCGGTGGGGGATCGACCTGCACACCGGCGTCCTGTTCGGCCTCGCCAACCAGATCGCCCTGATGCTGCTGGCGCTCTGCCTGGTCCTGCTGATCGTCTGGGGCTACCGGATGTGGTGGCAGCGCGGCCGCGGCACCGCCTTCGGGCGTCCGATCCCGCGCGGCGCCTGGCAGCAGGTACCGCCGCAGATCCTCGTGCCACTGCTGGCGGGCATCGCCGTACTCGGGTACTTCCTGCCCCTGTTCGGCATCCCGCTGGCGGCCTTCCTCGCCGTCGACATCCTGCTGGGGGAGATCGCCTACCGGCGCGGGCGGCGGTCGTACGGGACGCCGGCCGGGTAGCACACCCTCCGACGCGCGGATGCCCGGCTCCGTGGGAGCCGGGCATCCTCATGTGCGGCGCAGGTCAGACCTGCTCGAAGTCACCCGCCAGCGCCGAGGCGATCCGCAGATGCGACTCCGCCTCCTCGTGCCGGCTCTGCCGCTGCAGGGTGCGGCCGAGCATCAGCCGGGCGTAGTGCTCCACGGGATCCCGCTCGACGATCGTCCGCAATTCGGCCTCGGCACGACGCAGTTGCGCCGAGTGGTAGTAGGAACGTGCCAGGAGCAGCCGGGGCCCGGTCTGCTCGGGCACCTCCTCGACCAGCCCGACCAGGACGCGCGCGGCGGCGGCGTAGTCCTTGGCCTGGAAGAGCAGCTGCGCGCGCTCCCAGCGCTCGGCCGGAGTTCCCTGGGCGTAGTACGTCGTGTCCTGGGTGATGTTCACGTGTGGCCTCCTTCGAGGCCGACAACCGAACCCGTTGGTTCAATATTCCACTACGTCGTCGGACTCACCGGAGACCGGACTGACCGGACTGACCGGACTCACCGGCGCAGCGCCGTCAGCTCGGCACCGGCCCGCTCCGTGATCAGACGCAGCACCCTGCCCGTCACGGCCAGGTCCTCCGCCGGTATGCCGTCGTAGATCCGGGCGGTGATGGGCGCCGTCTCGCCCGAGGTGGTGGCGTACAGCTCGCGCCCGGCATCCGTAATCCGCACGTCGGACGCGCCGTCCGCGGTCACCAGCTGCGCGGCGATCAGCTCGTCCACCAGGCCGTGCACCTCGGCCGCGTCGATCTTCAGGGCGTCGGTGACACCGCCGACCAGCTGCTCGCGGCCGACCGGGCCGTCGGCGACGGCGGCGAGCCGGAGGGTGACGGACTGCTGGAAGGTGATGCCGTGCCGGGCCAGCACCGTCTCCAGGACGGCGCGGCCGGCGTAGTGGGCCAGGGCGATGTCACGGGGGTTGACCAGGGGAGTGGTGGTGGTCATGACTGCTCCGTCTCGTGCTCGCTGAAGGGATCAAGAGGTGCGTCAAGCAGGGCCGTCAGTTCGCGCTTGAACTCCCGGGTGCGCGGGCTGTCGAGGCCGCCCAGCGGGTCGAGGAGCTGCTGGAGGAGCCCGTGGACGACCTCGATCGCCCGCCGGGTGACCTCGCTGCCCCGCTCGGTGAGGGCGAGCTGCACCGCGCGCGGGTCGCGGGGGTCCTTGGTGCGCTCCAGGAGGCCGGCGGTCTCCAGGGCACGGGCCAGCTTCGACACATAGAGCGGCTCGAGGCCGGTGTGGTCGGCGAGGCGGCGCTGGCTCGGCCGTTCGCCGGAGCCCTGCATGCCGTAGAGCGACGCGACCAGCGAGTACTGCGCGTGGGTGAGCCCGAGCGGGGCCACCGCACGGTCGACCGCGACCCGCCACTTCATCGACAGCCGCCACACCAGGAAGCCGGGCGTCGCGCCCTCGGAACCGTTGCTCATGACAGATACAGTACATAGCTACTATGTACATGGCTACTATTTTGTTCGGGGCGCAGGCGGGCCGCCGACGGGAGGAGACGGGACATCGACGAGACGCCCGCGGCGCGGCCCGAACCTGACGCTGACGCAGGCCCCCGCGCCGGACTAGGTTGTGGCCATGAGCAATCTTGAGCGCGAGGCGGTCCCCTCCCTGTGCGGTGGCCGTGGCTTCGTGGTGGCGGAGCCGGTGCGTGAACTCCTCAGCCCTCGCCGGGTGAAGCTGGGTGAGTCCAGCGAGGTCCGCCGGCTGCTGCCCAATCTCGGCCGCCGCATGGTCGGAGCCTGGTGCTTCGTCGACCACTACGGCCCCGACGACATCGCCGACGAGCCCGGCATGCAGGTGCCGCCGCACCCCCACATGGGTCTGCAGACCGTGAGCTGGCTGCACGAGGGGGAGGTGCTGCACCGCGACTCCACCGGCAGCCTCCAGACGATCCGCCCGCGCGAACTCGGCCTGATGACCTCCGGCCGGGCCATCAGCCACTCGGAGGAGAGCCCGCGCCCGCACGCCCGCTTGCTGCACGGCGCGCAGCTGTGGGTCGCGCTCCCCGACGGCCACCGCCACACCGACCCGCGCTTCGAGCACCACGCCGACCTGCCGGTCGTCACCGCACCCGGCGTCACGGCGACGCTGATCCTCGGCGACCTCGACGGCGCGACGTCACCCGGTACGGCCTACACCCCCATCGTCGGCGCCGACCTCGCGGTGACCCGGGGCGCGGACGTACGCCTCCCCCTGGAACCGGACTTCGAGTACGCCGTCCTGTCCATGTCCGGCGAGGCCCACGTCGACGGCGTCCCCGTCCTCCCCGGCTCCATGCTCTACCTCGGCTGCGGCCGCACCGAACTGCCCCTGCGGGCGGAGTCGGACGCGGGCCTGATGCTCCTGGGCGGCGAACCGTTCGAGGAGGAACTGATCATGTTCTGGAACTGGATCGGGCGATCTCAGGAAGAGATCGTACAGGCCCGTCAGGACTGGATGGAAGGCTCCCGGTTCGGGGAGGTGAAGGGGTACGACGGGGCTCCGCTGCCCGCGCCGGAACTGCCGCCCGTGCCGTTGAAACCGCGGGGAAGGGTGCGCTGACCTGGGGAAACGCGTCAGCGTTTCGTTTGCAGTACCTGTGCAACCGAGCGTTCGCGTTCGGCCGGTCGAGCTACTTCCATCCTCGAACCATTCGGGGCCTCCCCGCAGCTCGGGAGTCCGGTCGACAGCGTTTGTGAGCAGTACAGAGCGGGTCTGCGTAGGACAGGGCGCGCTGCGGACGGTTACGACGGGACTCAGCGGCCTCGGCCCACCGGCTGAGCGACCGGGAGGGAGTCGCCGGTCGCGGGTGCGGCTGTCCATGGACGGCGAGACGGCCCAGAGGAGCCGGCGCGGGCAGCCGATGAGGTGGGTTTCGCCCGTGGCCCGCAGGCGGACGAACGACGGCAAGCACGTCCCCCGGGGGTACCAGGCAGCCTCTCTCATCCCACTGAGGCCGTGCGGACCCACGCCTGGTGGCTCCGCCAACCAGTCGACCTCCGAGGCGAGTCGGGATCCGCGCCCCGGGGCGGCTGGGACGATGCCCGCATGGCACCTAGGACAAGAACTGCCGAGAGTCCCCCAAAGGCGCGCATCGTCCTGCTGACTCTCGCGGCTGGTCAGTTCCTGATGGCGCTGGACAGCTCGGTCATGAACGTCTCGATCGCGACGGTGGCCGAAGACGTGGGCACGACGGTGACGGGTGTCCAGGGCGCCATCACGGCCTACACCCTCGTGATGGCGATGTTCATGATCCCCGGGGGCAAGGTGGGGGAGCTGATCGGCCGCAAACGCGCATTCATGATCGGCTGTGTCATCTACGGCTGCGGCTCCCTGACCACGGCGCTCTCACCGAACCTGACGGTGCTGCTGATCGGCTGGTCGTTCCTGGAGGGAATCGGGGCGGCACTCATCCTGCCCGCGATCGTCGCGCTCGTGGCCGGCAACTTCGTCACGGAACGCCGTCCCGCCGCCTACGGTCTGGTCGCGGCCGCGGGGGCCGTGGCGATCGCGGTCGGGCCGCTCATCGGGGGTGTCGCGACGACCTACTTCTCCTGGCGGTGGGTCTTCGCCGGAGAGGTCCTGGTGGTGCTCGGCATCCTGGTGCTCGGCCGCCGCATCGCCGACGCGCCGGTCGGCGAAGGCGCTCGCATCGATTACGTCGGTGCCGTGCTGTCCGCGCTCGGGCTCGGGCTCTTCGTCTACGGTGTGCTCCGCTCCGACGAATGGGGCTGGTTCAAGCCGAAACCCGACGCGCCCTCGTGGCTCGGGGTCTCGCTGGTCGTGTGGCTGATGCTGGCCGGTCTTGTGCTGGTCTGGCTCTTCTTCCGCTGGGCAGCCCGCATGGCGGGGCGGCGCAGGGAGCCGCTCGTCGACCCGGCCCTGCTGCAGAACAAGCAGCTCACCGGCGGACTGACGATGTTCTTCTTCCAGTACCTCGTCCAGATGGGTGTCTTCTTCGTCGTACCGCTCTACCTGTCGGTCGCTCTGGGCCTGTCCGCGCTCAAGACCGGTGCCCGTCTCCTGCCGCTCTCCTTGACGCTGCTGGCGGCCGCCGTTCTGATCCCCCGCTACCTTCCGGACGTCTCGCCCCGGCGGGTGGTGCGGCTCGGGGTCCTCGCGTTGTTCGCGGGGGCGGTGGTCCTGATGGCCGCGCTGGACGTGGACGCCGGTGCGGAGATCGTCACCATCCCCATGCTGTTGATCGGGCTGGGCATGGGCGCGCTGGCGTCCCAGCTCGGGTCGGTCACCGTGTCCGCGGTGCCGGAAGCGGAGAGTGCGGAAGTCGGCGGCGTCCAGAACTCCGTCACCAACCTGGGCGCCTCGATCGGTACGGCCCTCGCCGGGTCGATCCTGATCGCCGCGATGACAACGTCCTTCCTCTCCAACGTGGAGCAGAATCCGGCGATCCCGGCCGAGGTCAAGAGCCAGGCGACCGTCGAACTCGAAAGCGGCGTACCGTTCTTGTCGGACGCCGAGCTCGAATCCGCTCTCGACGAAGCGGGCACGAGCGAAGAGGTGGCGCAGGCAGCACTCGACGCCAACGAAGATGCCAGGATCGACGGTCTGCGCGCCGCAGTCGCCATCCTCGCCTTCGCCGCGCTCCTCGCGATGTTCTTCACCTCACGGATCCCGAAGACCCAGCCCAGTTCAACGAAGCCATAGCCGCAGGGCGGATGGATCCGGCCGTCCTCGTTCCATCGCTCCGACGGACCGGGGGCGCCGAGTGCTCAGGAAGGGCCGACGTCGCGGCCCGGGTAGTCCCTGCGCCGCACCGGAGCCGGCGCGGCCATCGCGGTGGACGGTGCGCGCAGGTGGCGTACGACCGACACGGCCGCCGATCCCGGCCGGACGGGACACCCGGGCGCCGGAACGCCATTTGACGGAAAGGGCTCTGGGCCCTACACGGGCTGTGGGGCGAAGGGGATCAGGTTGTCGCCTTCGGGCTGCACGATGCCGTAGCTGCTCTCGGGGACCTCGTTCCAGACGCCGGGCAGATCGCCCAGCGGCTCGGACACGATGAGGCGGGTCTCGTCGGACACCTCCTGCAGGAACGGCACATCCGGGTGGAGCGCTCGCAGTGCCTCGACCCGGGTGCTGTAGAACAGCGAGCGGGAAGCCCCCTGGCTGGAGTAGCGGAACGCCCACACCTGCCGGCCGTCGGTCACGGCGACCGTCATCTGCAGGGGGAACTCCACCCCGTGCTCATGGCCGGTCCGTTCCACCATGCCGACCATGCGGGCCACGGCACCCGGGGGGTCTTGCTCCAGGCCGAAGGTGAGGGCCAGGTAGAACATCATCTCGGAGTCCGTCGACCCCTCGATATCGAGGAAGAGATCCGGATCGACCGCCAGGGCGAGATCACGCCGTACCTGGTGGAAGTCGGTGATACCGCCGTTGTGCATCCACATCCAGCGGCCGTGGCGGAACGGGTGGCAGTTGGACTGCTGCACCGGGGTACCGGTCGAGGCCCGGATGTGGGCGAAGAACAGCGGGGAGCTGACATGGTCGGCGATTTCCCGCAGATTGCGGTTGCTTGCAGGTAGGCCATGTGGACGAGACGCCGCCGGCGGCGCGAGGCGGTGATGCGGGCCGCCACGGAACCAGGTCTCACGGGGCGTACGCAGGGTGCTTCGTGGTCCGTCACGCCGTCGCGGCCGCGGAAGCTCGCAGCGTCAGCCCCGGAGCACTCTCACCCGCTCTCCGAGTCCCGTCGGTGCCGGCCGGCCTCGACGGCCCTGACCACCACCCGGGCCGCGATCCCGACGAGCAGAATCCCGCCGACGATCTGGATCATCGTCATGACGCGCGCCGTCTCGGTGGCCGCGGTGATGTCGCCGAAGCCGACGGTGCTGACCACGGTCAGCGTGAAGTACAGCGCGTCGGTACGGGTGAGGGGCTCGGTGAAGCTGCCGGGGGTGCTCCGCTCCAGCAGGAAATACGAGGTGGCGAAGAGCAGCACGAACAAGGGGAGGACGGCGGCGAGCGACTCCACCGCCCGCAGTTCGGGGTTCGGGGACCGGGCGATCGTGCGAACCTGCCAGAGGAACAGTGCCGTCACCGCGAGCAGACCGAGGACGAGACCGGTCACCGTGCCGCCGTTGAGGGGTGTGTCCATGGGCAGCAGGTAGTACGCGAGGACCAGCCCTGACGACACGACGAGCGAGCGCGCCACCGCCGACAGGGCCGCGCGGCGGCCGGGCCGTGCGAGGTCGTCCGTCATGTCGCCGCCCACCGGGTCCTCGTCAGGGCCAGTCGCCGCACCCGGCGCCAGTCCATCGGGGGTTTGCCGTGCGGCACGCTGGGGCGGTCGCGCGGAACCCGCACGCGCAGGGCCCGTGGACGGATCCGGCACCGGACGGGGGTCTGCAGGGTGAGGGCCTCACCGTCCACGCCGACCGCGATCGTCGACGTCCGCCTCGACGACGACCTCACGGGCTGCCCACTGCGCGAGCCCGGACGCCCTGCGGCCGCGGAGCATCCCCACCGCCTGCGCCGCTTTCGGCGTGCACGGCGAGGCGTGGTCCGTGGTGGTGTGTGAGCAGATCCGGAAGCATCTGCAGGGTGGTGCGGGCCTTGTCGTCGTGGTAGGCGGGGCTCTGCACGACGGCCGCATAGGCGCCGAATGACGCGTTGTTGACGAACACCCGGTCGTTGACGACGCCCAGGTCGATACGGAGTTCGACGCCGTCGGTGAGCGCGTCGAGACATGTCGACGGATCGTCCCCGTCCAGTCCGAGGTCCAGGGCGAAGTGGTTGCGGGTGCCGGCGGAGATCGCCAGGAAGGGCAGGTCGCGTTCCGCGGCCACGGCGGCGACGAGGGCCTGGGTGCCGTCACCTCCCGCAACGCCGAGCAGGTCGGCGCCCGCGTCGGCCGCCCGGCGCGCGAGCGCGGCCACGTCCTGCCGACGCGTCACGTCCAGGACGCAGACCTCGGCACCGAGTGCCTCGGCCTTCTCCCGTAGCCGGAATCGGCCGACCTTGCCGCCACCCGCGCGCGGATTCATGATCAGGTACGGGCGCCGTGGCGGCGCCGGTGTGCCGTGCGGGGTCCGTGCCGGGGCCGTCCCGGCGCCTGCCAGCGCGACCCGGCCGCAGAAGACGGCCAGTATCCACAGCGCGAACGAGACGAGTACCACCCACAGCAGTCCGGACGCCACGTAGAGGACGACGACAGCGGCTGAGGCGGCGAAGGCCAGCAGTATGGCCAGCACCCTGACCACGCCGGTGTGGACAAGCGCCCACCACACGCCCGCTGCCGTCACCACCGGCCCGGCGGCGCCCACGAGGACGAGCAGAAGACCGTCGAGCCCGGCGAAGAGCAGCGGCACGATGATCGCGTCGAGGCCCGCGGTCACGGCCACCCGTGCGGCCCACCGTGGGGCAAGCGCGAAACGGCTACCGGACAAGTTGACCTCCCACAGGCGGGAGGCGCTCGGTTCCTGCCACCGGGCCCCGATCCAAACCGACATTACCCGCTTAAGGGGTTATTCAGACGGACCGCCCATCGCGCCCGCAGACGAAGCGGCACCCGGCCGCCGCCGATCAGGCGACCGGTGATCAGAGGACCGGTGATCACCCGTTCCGGGTGAGGCGGTGTTCGGCCGGGCCGAGCTCTTATGAAGGTGCACCGCATGACGCTCAGGAAGGAAACGTGAACCATGGCCCAGAAAGAGACAGGCGCCGAGGGTGTCACCGCCCTCGCCGAAGCGGACGCCCCCGTGTTCGAGACGCTCGTCCAGATGACCCTCGACACGTTCGAACGTTCCGGGCTGGACGAGGAGACATACCTGTTGGCACGCATCGCCGCCCTGGTGGCCATGGATGCCTCCGCCCCCTCCTATCTCCTCAACATCGGCACCGCCGCTGAAGCCGGCGTGCCACTGGAGAAGATCCAGGGAACGCTCGTGGCGGTCGCCCCCGTGGTGGGGAGCGCCCGGGTGGTGTCCGCGGCCCGCAGCATCGGCGAAGCCTTCGGGCTGGACATCAGCACCGAGGACCAATAGCAGCGGGACGCCTGGGACCGCGCGTGTGCTCCGTCCGCATGCCGGTGGGACGCACGGGGGCCACCTGAGCCCCCGCAGACGACACCCGGAGGAGAAGCAATGAGCAGCAGCGTGAACCTGGCCTACGACTTTCCGGTTCTGGGGGCTTTCTGGGCCATCATGTGGGTCTTCCTGTGGATCATGTGGTTCGTCCTGTTGTTCCGCGTCGTCGTGGACATCTTCCGTGACGACGACCTGAGCGGATGGGCCAAGACCGGTTGGCTCGTCTTCACGATCGTCCTCCCCTTCCTGGGCGTCTTCGTCTACGTCATCGCCCGGGGCAAGAACATGGGGCGGCGCGAGCAGCGCCACGCCAGAGTCCAGCAGGAGGAGACGGAGCGGTACATCCGCGAGACCGTGGGCAGCGCGGACACCAGCGAGGCGGACGAACTCGCCAAGCTCTCCGAGATCCGTGCCCGGGGCGACATCACCGACGACGAGTACCGCCGGGCCAAGGAGAAGGTCCTCCACTGACCCGTGCGTGTCCGTCACGGGCGCGGGACACCGTGGGCGCCGCCTCGGATCGGTCGGCAGACGACCGGCTACCGCGCGGTACCTGCGGTGCGGCGCCCGGCGGCCTCGTGGAGCCCCGCACAACGCCGCCCGCTCCGCAATAGAGGATCTGCAATGATCGACAACCGCCTTTCCGGCGTCACGACTCGGGGCCTCACCCCGAAGGAGCGGGTCGCCCGCGGCAAGGCCGCACGCGCCGACGCACCCCGGTCCAGCCACGCCGAGTTCATGCCCCCGCCGAAGCGCACGGACCCGGTGGAGATCATCGAGCGGCAGTCCGCGACGCGGGTGCCGGAACTCGTGCCGATCCGCTACGGCAGGATGAGCGAGGCGCCGTTCCGTTTCTACCGCGGGGCCGCCGCCATCATGGCCGCCGATCTCGCGGAGACACCGGTCAGCGGTTTCCGGGTGCAGTGCTGCGGCGACGCGCACATGCTGAACTTCCGGTTGCTGGCCTCGCCGGAACGCCACCTGATGTTCGACATCAACGACTTCGACGAGACACTGCCCGGGCCGTGGGAATGGGACGTGAAACGGCTGTCGGCCAGCTTCGTCATCGCGGGCCGGGCGAACGGCTTCAGCGCCAAGGAGCGGGCGTCCGTGGTGCGGGCGACCGTGCGGTCCTACCGCGAGCGCATGCGGGCCTTCGCCGGAATGGGCAATCTCGACGTCTGGTACACCCGCTTCGACATGGACGAGCTGCAAAAGCAGTTCACCCCGATGCTGAGCGCTGGGCAGCGCGACCGCTTGGCACACACGGAGAAGCAAGCCCGGGCTCATGACACGCTGCAGGTCTTCGACAAGCTCACGCACGTCATCGACGGAAGGCGCCAGATCGCATCCGATCCACCGCTGCTGGTGCGGCTCCAGGACCTGTTGCCGGACAGGGAACGCGGCGACCTGGAGAGGGAGATCAACCACCTGATCGAGCGCTACGGCCGCACCCTGCAGACGGACCGCCGGTTCCTGCTGGAGCAGTACCGCCTCGCGGACATCGCCCGCAAGGTGGTCGGCGTGGGCAGTGTGGGGACCCGCTGCTGGATCATCCTGTTGCTCGGCAAGGACGACGAGGATCCTCTGTTCCTCCAGGCCAAGGAGGCCGACGAGTCGGTTCTGGCGCCCTATGTCGGCGGCAGCGCCCTCCGCACGCAGGGCGAACGCGTCGTCGCCGGCCAGCGGCTCATGCAGGCCACCAGCGACATCTTCCTGGGCTGGGAACGCGTCCAGGGCATGGACGGCGAGAGGCGGGACTTCTACCTGCGCCAGTTGCGGGACTGGAAGGGCATCGCCGTGGCCGAGAACATGTCGCCCAAGCGGATGACCCTGTTCGGCCGGCTCTGCGGTGCCACACTGGCCCGCGCCCACGCCCGCTCCGGGGACCGGATCGCGATCGGCGCCTACCTGGGCGGCGGCGACACCTTCGACCGCGCACTGGTGACCTTCGCCGAGCTCTACGCCGACCAGAACGAGAAGGACCACCAAGCCCTGGTCGACGCCATCCGAGCGGGCCGAATCCTGGCAGATGCTTCCTGACGCGCGGTGTGTCATCGGTTGGTGCTCCGTTCGACCAGGAGCGTTCAGCAGGCGAAGCAACCCCTGGCTGGTGGTGCGCCGAGACCCGTCATGCACGATTACAGAACAGGCGACACCCTCCTGGGCCCGCGGACCGGACACGCGTGCCCGAGGTCCCGCCCACACGATCCGTCTGGATTCAGTGCTGAAGGGGCTGCTGTCGTGTCATGACGTCACATCGGCCAACTGCCGACGCGCCACGGACAGTGCCACATCCAACTGGCGGGTGCCGGTGACTACACCCAGCGTGTACGTCGCATCCTCCAGCCGGCGCGCGACCTCCGGGCCGCCATCGGACCCTGCGTGCCGCCTGAGCGTCTCGCACCGCTCGATCAGCTCCCGCAGAAGCGAAGGGTGTGCCGTCACCGTCATGGCCACCTCCAATGCCGAACCGTGGAATTGGTCAGCGCATCACTCATACGGTCGCAGCCGCCGGCGCCCGCTGCACCGCGGGACCACGGGGCCCGGGGGCCAGTCACCCGCCGACGCCCAACAGCGAGAGCACGCCGTTCGCATCCGGTGCAGACGATCACCGCCTGGCGGGACCTGCCCGGCTGTACATGCCACCACCCGGCGCGTGCGGGTCCCGCTCCGGAGCCTGAACCGCCGGCCGGGATGCGATGTGGTTCCCCCCGTTGGAGGGTGGAGTCATGAACCATCACCACCACTCCCCACGGACGATCGAGATCAACACCCGGCTTGTGACCACCGGTGTCGTGCTCACCGCAGCCGGTGCCATGGTGGCATGGGCCGGCATGGCCATCGCGGCCTCCGCCGTGGTCGCGGCAGGCCGGCGCATGATCCGCGAGATGGACGTGCCCCCGGCCCAGCAGGCGGCCATGAAGTTGCGGCAGGCAAAGGAGGCATCCCGAGCGGGCATGGAGGCGTGGCACTCCACGTCCGACGCCCACAACTGATCACCCCCCGCCGGCTCCGACGCAGCCGCCCCAGCACCCGCGGTACCGTCCGTGCGTCGGGTGCCGCCGCCACCGCCTCCCGTTCCCGTGTGCGCCAACGCCGTGCTTGCCTCCCTGGCCACACCCGGCAGATCGGCATAGCCCCGACGTCCAGTGTTCCTTCACCGGCCGGACGAGCCGGCGAGCAGGGCCTGCCTCCCTGATACGGCCCTTCGGGTTCTCCTCGGTGTCTCCCGGGGCGCCCTGCAGATGCGGCATCACCGCGACGCCGGTCTCGAAGTCGGACATGCCCAGGGCGAGATTCGGGTGGGTCGAGGCGTCGGCCGCCGACAGGGTGATGGTGATCAGGAAGTCGGTGGCGGCGAAGCCCAGCAGGGTCAGGACGAAGAGCTTGCCCTTCCAGAAGGACAGCAGGCGCTCCAGCATCTAGGTCGAGCCCTCGCTGTGGGGGCTCTCCTCGGCTACGCGGCGGTACACGGGCAGCGCGCCCGCCAGGGGCAGATGACGAGGTCCCACGCCGCCGGCCTCATGGCCCGCCAGGGTCTGCGAGGTCCTTCACTCGTAACTCCGGCGAGACGGGGAGCCGACTGGACCGAGGGCCGGGTCGGCGGTAGAGCTCAGGGGCGGCAAAGAGCAGCCCACGCAGCGTGTGACGGCAGCGGACTCCCACGCCAACCCGGCGTGGACAACCATCATCCATGGCACCCGTCGGCCATGGATGACGCGCTGGGACTCGCTTCTGATCAATACGGAGAGCACCCCGTCGGACGAGTGCGCCTGTCAGCCCGAAGGGTGCTGTGCCCCGCGTGGTCGAGTACGGCTGCGCCGCCGCAGATTCTTGAGCCACACCTGTGAGAACGACGAGTACGGCATCCCGCCCGTCACCACGCACCCTCCCGACGACAACAGCACCGGCAACCGCGGTATCCACAGCGTGGGTGGTGCCGTGCCACGGCGCATGGTGAAGGCGCCTGGCAGCACACCTGTTGCCAGGCGCCCGAGCTCGTTGCCTCAGGGGCTTTACGAAGTGGTGCCTACCCCTTGGGTGGGTGGTGGGCCTGGGCGCCGCGGATGAGGCGTCTCTCGGGGATGTCTGCGGGGGTGGCTGGTGCGGGAGTTTCCTGTGGTGGGGCAAGGCGGGCGCCGAAGCGTTTGGCCAGGGGGTCTGCGGTGAGCCCGTGGGCGAGGACGCTGAGCAGAACGGTGAAGGCGATGACGCTGATTGCGGGCCGGGCCGCGGGCCCGTTGAGGTCTTCGAGGGCGAGGAATGCGAAGACGATGGATGCCAGGCCGCGTGGTCCGAACCAGCCGACGAACAGGACGCCAGGCGGCCGAGGCGGGTGCCGACCAGGGCGAGTCTGCCAGGTCAGGGCCGCGCCAGGCGGAGCAGCGTCGGTTTCGACTATGTCCACTCCGCCGTCGACGACCACACCCGCCCCGCCTACAGCGAAATCCACCCAGACGAGAAGGCCGCGACTTGCGCTGCCTTCCTGCGCAGGGCCGCCGCCTTCTTCACCGCACACGGCATCGGCCGCATCGAGCGGGTCCTGACCGACAACGCCTGGCCCTACCGCAAGAGCTTCGCCTGGCAGCAGGCCCTGGCCGACCTCGGCGCGGCCGGCAAGCTCACCCGCGCCTACCGGCCGCAGACGAACGGCAAAGTCGAACGCTTCAACCGCACCCTGCTCGACGAATGGGCCTACGTCCGCCCCTACATCAGCAACCACGACCGAACCGACGTCCTGGCAGACTTCCTGCACACCTACAACCACCACCGCTGCCACACCGCACTCGGCGGCCACCCACCGATCAGCCGCGTGAACAACGCTCCGGGTCAATACACCTAGCCGGGCTCCATGTAGGGGCGGCGGAAGACCGGGGCCTGGCTGTCGGCGTGCGGGCGGATCGCTGCCAGTGCCCGGACCACCGCGGCCTCCAGGGAGCCGCTCGTGTCCACCTCGACGGCCTCGGGCCACGGCTGCTGCGTTGCGGCCATGGCGGCGGCCACGTCGGCGTCGGCGTCGGACGCACCGGGCGCACGCGTGGCGAGGCGGGCCGCGGTCACCTCGCCGGGGACGCGGCAGTGCAGGGCGACGAGGTCGGCGTGGGCACGCTCGGCCACGGACAAGGCGGCTTCACGCTGCCCCGCGTCGTGCCAGGTGGCGTCCAGGACGACGGACTCGCCCTGGGACAGCAGGGTCGACGCGCGGTCGAGGAGGGCCGCGTACGTCCTGGTGGTCCATTCGGAGGAGTACAGGCCCTCGCCGTAGGCGGCGCCGGCCGGCTGCTCCGCCGGGATGCCCGCCAGTTCCTTGCGGAGGCGGTCGCTGCTGAGCAGGGTGACGCCGAGACGATCGGCGAGCGCCCCGGAGAGCGTGGACTTGCCGCTGCCCGGGAGCCCTCCGACGAGGGTCAGCCCGACGGCGGAGAGGCGCAGATGCCGCAGGGTCGTGGTGATCAGCCGGCGCGCCGCCGCCTGCGTGCCGGGCGTGCCCTGGCGTGCCTGGATCAGGGAGACCTTGGCCCGGACGAACGCGCGGTACGCGACGAAGTGGTGGCGCAGGGAGGGAGGCGCCGGGTCGCCGGAGTACTCGCCGTACTCGGCGAGGAAGAACGCCGCGGCTCCCGGGGCGCCGAGTTGCTCCAGATCCATGGCGAGGAAGGCGGCGTCGTCGATGCCGTCGACGAAACGGAGGTGGTCGTCGAACTCCAGGCAGTCCAGGACGCGCGGACCGTCGTCGAGGCAGAAGATGTCCTCGGCGAGCAGGTCTCCGTGGCCGTCGATCACCCGCTGCTGCGCGATCCGCCGGAGGAACAAGGGCTCCCGGCCGGCGAGGTAACGGCGCACCAGATGCTCGATCTCCACCACGCCGCCAGGCACGGTGCCGTCGTCGGACAGGGCTCGGACCTGGGCGAAGCTCGCCTCCCAGCGCGACGACAGGGCGTCGCGCGTCCCCTGCTCGTCCACCTCCCGGCCGCGGGGTGCGCTCGCGTGGTGGGTGGCGAGCAGTCGCGCGACGGCCCGTAGCGCGTCGTCGACGGCGGCGCCTTCCCGCACGAGCCGGGAGAGACGGCGCTCGTCGGGCATGCGGCGCATCACCACGACGGGTTCGGGCACATCGGTGTCCGGGCTGCTGAACGCGCCGACGCCGAGGTAGACGTCCGGGGCGAACCGGCGGTTGAGGAGGACTTCCCGCTCACATGCGGCCCGCCGTGCGGCCACCGTGGTGTGGTCCAGGAACGTCAGGTCGACCGGCTTCTTCACCTTGTAGGCGCGGTCCCCGATGAAGAGCACCACCGCGGTGTGGGTCTCGCGCACCTCTGCGCGCGCACGTGACGGGGACTGGGGAGTGTCCTCCCGCCGCCCTGATGCCGCCGGCTCCCCGGCTTGGCCCGGCTCAGTCATGGGGAACGACGGCCACCGGGCAGGGTGCGTGGTGCGCGGCCGCCTGCGCCACCGGGCCCAGGCGCGGTGCCAGGGGACGGTGGTGCTTGCGCCTGCCCACGACCAGCAACTGGGCGCCCGCGGTGGCTGCCACGACGGCCTTGGCGGGGCTGCTCATGCGGATACTGTCGGACACGGTGACGCCAGGGAACTTCTCGCGCCAGGGGCGCAGGAGCTGCCGCAGGCCTTGGTGCGCCTCGTGTTGCTCCCCCTGGATCACGGTGTGGTCCACGCCCCAGGGCGTGTACGCGTGCAGCGGCATGCTGCGGCCGTGGAGGGCGCGCACCGGTACCCCTCGTGCCGCGGCGGTGGTGAAGGCGAATTCGAGCAGGTCGTCGCACGGGCCGGGCAGTTTCAGGGCCACCACGACGTCGCCCGGGGCGCCGGACAGGGACCTGTGCTCCTCCTCCTGCCGCTCGGCACGCACCAGGACGACGGGCCGCTCGGCTCGCGCGACGACGGCCAGGCTGATGGCGCCGAGGAAGTAGCTCTCCGCGGGCGCCAGGCTCTGCGACCCGAGCACGAGCATCTCGGCCTCCGACGCGGCGTGGAGCAGCGCGTCCTGGGCGTCGTCGGCGACCAGGCTGGCGACGACGGTGAGACCCGGGTGCCGCTCCTGGAGCTCCGCCTGGGCGTTGTGCACGAGCCGATTCGCCCAGTAGTTCTGATCGACTTCCGCGGGGGTGTGGGTCGGCTCGGGCGCGAGCATGGGCCACGCGTGCAGCAGGCGCAGCGTGAGATTGCGCCGCTCGGCCTCGTCGGCGGCCCAGCGGGCGGCGGCGAGGCTCTCGGGTGAGCCGTCGAGGCCCACGGTGAGGACTCGTTCCATGGCGACTGCCTCCGTCTCGTACGAAGCTGGAAGGACGGTGAGCGTGGTGACCGCCAGGACTGCCGCCCCACAGAACACGGCGCTTCTACATCGAGGACTACCTCAGATCTCCTCGCGGCGCATGTGGTCCCGGCAGACGGCGCCCGCACGAGCGCGAAGTCCGGAAAAGGCAGGTGGGAGCAGTGGCGGTTCCTCTGGTGGTCGGCATCGACGGGTCCGAGGCGAGCCTGGAGGCGGTGGACTGGGCCGTGGACGAGGCGGTCCGGCACGACGTGCCGCTCCATCTCGTGCACGTGGCCGCGACGGAGGACGGGGCAGGCGACCCGGTCGCTGTGGCCTCGGAGCGAGCGAACAGGAACTCTTCCGCGGTGAAGCTGTCCAGCGAGGTCGTGCACGACGACGCGACGCACGCCCTCGTCGACAGGGGGCGCAACGCTTTCGCGCTGGTGGTCGGTTCGAGGGGGCTGGGAGATCTCGCCGGGCTGCTCCTGGGCTCGGTCGGCCTGTCCGTGGCTGCTCACGCCGACTGCCCGGTCGTCGTCGTGCGCGGTGGGGCGGAACACCGCGCCGGCCGGTTCGGACGTGTCGTCGTCGGCGTCGAGGAGGGGGAGGGCAGCGGTACGGCCGTGCAGTTCGCGTTCCGCGAGGCCCATGTGCGGGGCTGTGGTCTGGTCGCCGTGCACGCCTGGAGCGTCCCGGTGGGAAACCCGGGGCCCCCGGGACTGTCCGGATACGCTCTGCAGGCCATGGAACGCCCACCGGCACAGGTGCTCGACGACGCGCTGCGCGGCAGCGCGGAGCGGTACCAGGACGTGCCGGTGAGCAGCGAGGTGGTCGAGGGCTCGGCGCGGCAGGCCCTCCTGGAGGCCGCCTCCGATGCCGACCTGCTCGTCGTCGGGGCCCGCAGGCGTCACGGGCGCGTCGGGCTGCAGCTCGGTCTGGTCAACCACGCGGTGTTGCATCACGCGCCGTGTCCGATCGTGGTCGTTCCCCAGATCTGAACCGGCGACGGGCGACGAGCACGCTGGGCCGTGTGGCCGGTTGCAGGGACCTTCGGCCCCGTGATGGGGCGGCGCCGACGGTGCAGGGTGGTGAGGGAGACAGACGGGGGCGGGGAAGCACCAGCGACAGCTGGAGGCGAGGCGAGACCATGAGCACACAGGATCCGCCGCAGGGGTCCGGTCCCGGACCACACCAGCACAAGCATTCACCCGCGGCCGCGAACCCTCTGACGCGCAGGTCCGATCTGGTGGAGACCTGGTGCTCCCGTTTCCTGCTGGCCGTGCTCGTCCTCGGGCTGCCCGCGGCTGCGGTGAGCGCGGGAACGGCGGTCCACGAGTCGACGACGAGGACGGTCCGAGCCCAGGCCGCGGAGCGGTCCCAGGTCACCGCACAGGTGACCTCGGCCCCGGACGCGGCACCGGGCAGTTCCGCGAACGAGAAGCAGAAGGTCCAGCTCAGTTGGACCGATGAAAGCGGCCGGCAACGGACGGGAACCGCCCGGGTGTCACCGGACGAGACGGTGGGTTCGACCGTACGGATCTGGGTCGATCGCGACGGACAGGTCACGGAGCCACCGATGGCCGCGAGCAACGCACAGGCCTCCGGCTGGCTCATGGGCGGCATGACGGCGGCCGGTGTCTACGCCGGCTTTCTCGCGACGCGCAAAGGCGTTCGCCTGGCGCTGGACCGCAGAAGGTACGCGCAGTGGGACGCCGAATGGGACCGGGTGGAGCCGCTGTGGTCCGCGCGGTTCCACAGGTGACGGGCCACGGGCAGGCCCCGGTTGCAGGGTTGTCGACGAGGAGGTGATGCTCATGTCCGAGGTGACGACCACCGACCTGTACGAGGTCACGATGGCGATGTCGTACCTCCGGGAGGGGATGACCCGCACGGCGACGTTCAGCTGTTCGCCCGTGACCTGCCGCCCGACCGTGGCTTCCTGGTGGCCGCCGGGCTGGAGTCGTCACTGGACTTCCTGTCCGGCTTCCGGGTCGGCCCGGAGGACGTCGACGCCTTCGCCCCGGTCCTGCATCGCTCCCCGCGTGATCTGGAGCCGTTGCTCGGTACGGAGTTCACCGGCCGGGTCCGGGCGGTGCCGGAGGGGCGGATCGTCCTGGCGGGCGAGCCACTGCTGTAGGTGACTGCTCCGCTTCCGCAGGCCCAGCTCGTCGAGACGTACGTCCTCAACCAGGTCAACCACCAGACGACGATCGCCTCGAAGGCCGCTCGTTGCGTCCTGGCCGCGGCGGGACACCCGGTTGTGGACTTCTCGCTCCGCCGTACCCACGGCCCCGAAGCCGGTCACCAGGCCGCCCGCCTGAGCGCCATGGTCGGCTTCGCCGGAACGAGCAACGTGGCCGCGGCCACCGCCGAAGGGCTGCCTGCCGTCGGCACCATGGCCCACTCGTACATCGAGGCGTTCGGCACCGAGGAGGCGGCCTTCCGGGCCTTCGCCCGCGCCCACCCCGGCCCCGTGACGTTTCTGGTGGACACCTACGACACCGAGGAGGGGGTCCGGGTCGCATCCCGTGTGCTGCGGGACCTGGACCGAGGGCCCGGCTCGGCCGTACGGCTGGACAGCGGTGATCTGGGAGCCCTCGCACTGCGGGCACGCCCCCTCCTCGACGCGGCGGGACTGCCGGACGTGCGTGCGGATCGTCGCCAGCGGTGGTCTCGACGAGTACGGCGTGGACGAACTCGTCCGCTCCGGAGTGCCGATCGACGTCTACGCCGTCGGAACCCGCGTGGGGGTCTCGGTCGACGCCCCGTTCCTGGACTCCGCGTACAAACTGGTCGAGTACGACGGACGGCCGGTCATGAAGCTCTCCTCGGCCAAGGTGACCGCACCCGGGCAGAAGCAGGTGTTCCGCAGCCCCGGGTACGCCGACGTGATCGGACTCCGTGACGAGCGGCCGCCCGGGGACGGCGTACCGATGCTGGAGACGGTGATGCAGGGGCGGCGCGTCGCCGCTGAACGCACTGTGCTCATGAGCCCCCCGGCACGGGGGTGCTCGTCTCGCCTCGTCAGGGCACCTCGCCCGCCCCGTGTGGACCGTACAGGTCGAGCAGCCGCACCCGGGCGGACCTGAGCCGACGCGCCAGCACGCCGAGCATGTAGTGGCTGAGTTCGTGTTCCAGCTCCGGGCTGGCGGCGCACAACTCACGGACCGCCGCCGCGTCGAACTCGTAGGCGCGTACCGGGCTGCTGGCCTCCGCGCCCAGATGCCAGTGGTGGGGAGGGAGCAGCCAGGACCAGCCGAGCAGCCGTCCGGCGCCCAGGGTCTCGATGACCGCCGCATGCCGGCCGGGCACGTGGAGGTCGAGGTCGACCGTGCCCGTGTGGATGATCCAGAAGCGGTCGGCCCTGCCGCCCTCCTCGAAGATGCGCTCACCCATCGCGAACGACACCTCGCGGGCGAGGGCCATGAGCTGCTCGCGATGCTCCTTGGTCATGGCGCCGAAGACGCCGGTCCTGGCAACCATCAGGGACTTCCCTTCTCCGTGACCTGGAAGCGGAGCGGGGTTCGTATGCGAAGGCCGACGGCGATGCCGAGTGGCGCCCCGCGCTGTGCTCCGGGCCGCATGACTCCACGATCGTCGCAATCGAGCGGGGTGCAACCGGGCCGGGACGTCCCGCAGAGAGCCCGCCCACGTGTAGCGACGAGCCCGGGGCGGTGGGACGGTATTCACAGGGGATTCCCGCAGGGCCACGCAGGAAGGCGGTAGGAACCATGGAACTCCCGCTGGTCGTGGGCGTCGACGGATCGGATTCCAGCCTGGAGGCGGTGGACTGGGCGGTGGACGAGGCGGCGCGTCACGGACTGTCCCTGCGGCTGGTCTTCGCCTCACTGTGGGAGCGCTACGAGGGAGTCCGCCCGTCCTTCAGCACCGACCGCACGGCCGACAAGGCCATGGCCGAGCACATCACGGAGTCCTGCGCGGAACGCGCCCGGTTGCGCAACCCGGAGGTGAAGGTGTCGACCGAGGTGTTGCCCGAAGACCCCGCGTCCGCGCTGCTGCGCACGGCTCATGAATCCTTCGCCCTGGTCACGGGCTCCCGCGGACGCGGCGAGATCGCCGGGATGCTGCTGGGGTCCGTCAGCCTCACCGTGGCCGCCCATGCCGTGTGCCCGGTCGTCGTGGTCCGAGGCCGCAGGCACGGCGAGCAGGGTTCCCCCGGCGCGGTGGTGGTCGGCGTCGGTGACACGACCGACGGCTCGGCCGCCGTGCGATTCGCCATCCGCGAGGCCGAGGCACGCGGCTGCGCCCTGCACGTCGTCCGTGCCTGGCGCCACCGCGCGCATGAGCACACGGACAGCCCTTTGATCGCGGACGACGCCACCGCGTCAGGGGACGAACGGGCCTCCGCTCTCCTCACCGAAGCACTGCGCGACGCCGCAGGGGACCATCCGCAGGTCGGCGTGCGGCGCCAAGCGGTCGAAGGCCCCGCCCACAAGGTCCTCCTGGACGCCTCGACCGGTGCCGACCTGGTGGTCGTGGGTGCGCTGCGGCGGCAGGGGCACTTCGGCCTGCAACTCGGCAGGACCGCCCACGCTCTGCTGCATCACGCCGACTGCCCGGTCGCCGTCGTCCCGCAGCGAGCCTGAGCGCCGCCGAACGGGGCTGACGCTCCCGCAGATCGCAGGCGGGGAGAAGGGGAGGGCGACGCATGCCGGAGTGGGTCTGGGAGCACGAGGGGTACGACCCTGATGCCGAGAGGTTTGTGCACGCTCGGCAACGGCTACTTCGCCACCCGCGGCGCCGTGCCGGAGCGCAGGGCGGGCCTGGTGCACTACCCGGCCACCTACGCCGCCGGGATCTACAACGGCCTGGAGTCGACCGTCGCAGGACGCCGGGTCGTCAACGAGGACCTCGTGAACCTCCCCAACTGGCTGCTCCTGCGCTTCCGTCTCCGCCCCGCCGGGTGAGGGACGGGCCCTTGGCTCTCTCCCGACACCCACCGGCTGTCCGGCTACCGGCACACCCTGGATCTGCGCCGGGGCACACTGACCCGTACCTTCCGGTACCGGGACCAGGAGGCGGGCATGCTGGGCGTGGAGCGGAGTCGCCTGGTGGACATGGCGGATCCCCACCTGTGCGCGCTGCGGACCGTCTTCACGGCCGAGGAGTGGTCGGGCGAGGTCGAGGTCGAGTCGGTCCTCGACGGCGATGTGACCAACAGCAACGTCCACCGCTACCGGTCGCTCAACGGACAACACCTGACCCGGGTACGGACGGGAGCGGCAGGCACGGACACGACCTGGCTGCAGTGCCGGACCAGCAATTCCGACATCGGTATCAGCATGGCGGCCCGTACGGTCGTCGTCGGGCAGTCGCCCACATCGTCGGAGCTTCGCCCGTCCCGCCACCGGGCCGTGCACCGGCTCGTGGTCCCGATCGCTCCGGGATGACCCGCCGTGGTCGAGAAGACCGCGGCCCTGTTCACCTCACGTGACCCGGCGATCGGTGACCCGCTCGTCGCGGCACTCGACCGCGTGACCGGGGCCGGGGACCACCCGGCGGTTCTGGCCTCCCACGTCGGGGCGTGGGCGCGGTTGTGGCGCCGCGCGGACATCCAGGTGCCCGGGGACGCGGGCCGCGTCCTGCGCCTGCACCTGTTCCACGTGCAGCAGACACTGTCGCCGCACACCGCGGAACTGGACGTGGGCGTGCCGGCCCGCGGGTTGCACGGCGAGGCGTACCGGGGCCACGTCTTCTGGGACGAGCTGTTGGTCCTGCCGTATCTGAACCTGCACCTTCCGGAGGTCTCGCGGGCACTGCTGAACTACCGTCACCGGCGCCTTCCGCAGGCCTGTCGTGCCGCGCGGGCGGCGGGCCGTAGCGGGGCCATGTACCCCTGGCAGAGCGGCAGCGACGGACGAGAGGAGACGCAGGAGCTGCACCTCAATCCTCGCTCGGGCCGCTGGCTGCCCGACAACTCCCGGCTCCAGCACCACGTCGGCTCCGCCATCGCCTACAACGTGTGGCAGTACTGCGAAGCCACTGGCGACACCGAGTACCTGCACACCAAGGGCGCGGAAATGCTGGTGCAGATCGCGCGTTTCTGGGCGGACAGCGCGGAGTTCGACCACGACCGCTACCGCATCCGCGGCGTGCTCGGCCCCGACGAGTACCACGACGGCTACCCGGACGCCGCCCGGCCCGGGCTGGACGACAACGCGTACACCAACGTCACCGCCGCCTGGGTCCTCAGCCGTGCCCTCGACCTCGTACAGCGCCTGCCCTCATGGCGTCGGGAGGAGCTGTTCGAACGCATCCGGCTGTACAGCGGCGAACTCCCGCAATGGGAAGAGATCTCCCGGCGGTTGCGGGTTCCGTTCCACGACGGCGTCATCAGCCAGTTCGACGGGTACGGCGACCTCGACGAGCTGGACCGGGAGGCGTACCGGGCGCGCTACCCCAGCATCCGGCGGCTGGACCGGATCCTGGAGGCCGAGGGTGACACCGTCAACCGGTACCAGGCCTCCAAGCAGGCCGACGTGCTGATGCTCGGATACCTCTTCCCGGCCGCCGAACTGCGGGACCTGTTCCGCCGCCTCGGCTACGCCATGGACGACGAGATCTGGCGCAGGACCGTCGACTACTACCTCAAGCGCACGAGCCACGGATCCACGCTCAGCGGCCTCGTCCACGCCTGGGTCCTCGCGCGCGCCAGACAGGCCGAGGCGTGGACGTACTGCCCGGAAGCCCTGGAACAGGATGTCGCCGACCTCCAGGGCGGTACGACCGGCGAAGGCATCCACCTCGGTGCCATGGCCGGCACCCTGGACCTGGTCCAGCGCGGCCTGACCGGACTGGAGCCCCGCGAGGACGCCCTCCGGCTGGACCCGGTGCCCCTTCCGGCGCTGTCCGAGTACGGGTTCTCGCTGCGCTACCGCGGCCACTGGGGCGTCGGCGTACGGCTGCAGCGCGGCCAGCTGCGGCTCGGCGTGCCCGACTCGGAGGAGTCACCGATCCGTGTGGTGCTGCCCGACCGGGCCGTGACCGTCGCGCCGGGAGAGACCTGCACGCTTCACCTCGCGCAGGACTGATCCGTCCGGCGCGCTGACGGGTGCACCCTGATGCCGCGGCGTGAGACGTGTCGCAGACTTTCAGCATGCCCGAGGAGCAGTCGCATCCGTCCCCTCCCGAGTCGCTGCTGCAGGTGATCGACAACCTCGCACGGTTCCATCGAGAGCATGAGGAATACTACGCACAGGCCCCCTTGCGGCAGGCCGGTGAACTCCAGGCGCGGTCTCGGGCGCTGAAGGCGCTGGCCGACCGGTGGAGCGTGGTCGAGGTCGGTGAGCGGACGTCGCCGGTCCCGTTCGCCGGGGCGGAGGATCTGAACGCTCCGGGGCTCGTGGCGGAGTCGGGGATCCTCTTCATGGAGGGGGAGGACGAACCCGCCGAGCTGCGGAGGCTGAAGCGTGAAGTCGGCCTGGTCGCCGACGAGACCGAGCAGGGTGGCGTATGGCTGGCCCGGGCGATGGAGCAGGCCTGGGAGATCGCCGGCGGTCTGGCCGCTCACCCGGCGCTCGCGGACCTGCTGGGAGAGCGGCACCGGATCATCGCCAACGACTGGCAGTCGGCCGGCCTGCAGCTCTTGGTGGCGCGGCTCCTGCGGCGCGCACTGGACCTGCTGGCCAGGGTCGACTTCTCTCCCGCGGCGCTTCGAGCCGACCTGCGCAGCGGGCGGAAAGCCCCCGCCTATCTCTATTCGGCTTCCGAGCTGTTCGACCGGGCTGCCGACCTGATGGCCCAGTCAGCGACGCTCGTGCAGGACAACGAAAGGCGCTGGCGCATGTTCCGAGCGCGGGTTCGCGAGCTGCAGTCCGAGTGAGCCTGAGACCATCGGAGGCTCTCACCGCGAGGGCCGGGCTCGTAGCTCCGCTCGCCACCGTGACCGTGGTGGGGATGTGGGGCGCCATGATCGCGGCCACCATGGGCTGTGCCCATGATCGCGGCCACTATGGGCTGTGCCACCGATCTCCCCGGCGCGGGCAGACCGCCGGGGGCCGGACGTGTGTCTCTCCGGCGACGTGCCGACCGGCGCGCTCGACTACCCGGCCCCACACCCCTGACCGCCGCAACCGTGGATCCCCGGACGACAGGAGTGGCTGATGGCGGGTGAAGGCCCCGGACGCGACACGTTCCACCGACGGGCTGTCGTCGGCCGAGGCCGCGCGCCGGCTGGCGAGCTTCGGGCCCAACGAGATCCCGTCGGAGCCGACGGCACCGTGTGGCGGCGCGTCCTCCAGCAGGTGCGCGACCCGCTGATCCTCGTGCTCTTGGTGGCCGCCGCTCTGACGATCACCACCGGCGATCTTTCCGACGCCGCCGTGATCCTTCTCGTGATCACGGTGAACACCGTGGTCGGCGTGGCGCAGAAGGTGCGGGCGGAGCAGGCGGTCATGGCCCTGTCCGCGATGAGCGCCCCCGCGGCCCGGGTGGTGCGTGACGGAGAGGAGCGCTCCATCCCGGTCGCTGATGTGGTGCCCGGTGATCTGGTCCTGGTGGCCGAGGGCGACATCGTGCCCGCTGACGGAGACGTCCTGGCGGCCGCGTCGCTGCCGGCGGACGAGTCCTCGCTGACGGGTGAGTCCGTTCTGGTGGAGAAGTCTCCCGACTCGGACGGGTCGCGTGGCACGGTGTCGGCGGGCACCGCACGATGTCCCCGGACACCAGTTCGCGTGCGGGCACCTCCCGCCGCTCGCCGTCGCGGATCACCCGGCAGGTGTGCGGCACCATGGCCTTCAGCGACTCTGCCGTCCGCTCGGCGGAGTACTCCTGCGCGAAGCCGATGCCCGCGTTCAGCACCACCACACCGAGGATCGCCACGGCCAGTTGCAGGGTCCCCCACGTCCCGGGGCTCCTGAAGCCAGTACGCCAGGAAGGTGATCGCCGACGGGACGAGCAGCACGACGGCGAAGAGGTCGGTGAACTGGCCGACCAGCTCGCGCCACACTCCCCGCCGCCCAGCGGGCGGGAGTGCGTTGGGGCCGTACCGGTCGCACCGTGCTGCCGCGTCCGCCGCGGCCAGTCCCCGCGGCGGGGTGTCCAGCGCGGCGAAGACCTCCCCGATCGCGACCTTCTGCACCGCGGGGCCGCGCGTCCCGTTCGGGGCCGTCTGTCGGTCCCCCCGTCTCCCGGTGCCCGTACGGGAGTTCGAGTGCCCATGGCCGAGTGCCTCGGACCGTCGCCTTACGGCGTGGCGGCCACGCGGACCGCCGTGACCTTGTATTCGGGGCAGGACGTGACGGTGTCCGCGTGGTCGGAGGTCAGCCTGTTCACGCCGCTCGCGGGAAAGTGGAAGGAGCAGAAGACCTGGCCGGGAGCTGTCTGTTCACTGACGCGGGCGATCAGCCGGGCCCGGCCGTGCCGGCTCTCCACGGTGACCCGCTCGCCGTCCCGCAGCTCATGCCGGGCGGCGTCGTCGGGGTGGAGATCGAGGAAGTCGACCGGATCGAGAGCGAGATTGCCGCCCCGCCGGGTCATGCTGCCGGAGTTGTAGTGCGCCCAGCGCCGCCCGGTGACCAGGACCAGCGGATAGCGGTCGTCGGGCTGTTCGCCGGGAGGCAGGTACGGCGCGGCGGCGAGGTGGGCCCGACCGTCCAGCGTGGCGAACCGCTCGAGGTACAGCTTGGCCTCTCCCGGCCGGCCGGGGGCGCGGCAGGGCCAGGGGACGGCGCCCTCGCGGTCCAGCCGGTCATGGGAGAGCCCGGCGAATACGGGTGCGAGCCGGGCGCACTCGGCGAGGGCGTCGGCGGGTGTCGCGCAGCCCAGGCTGACCCCCATTGTGGTGGCCACGGCCCGGACGATGTCGAAGTCGGTCCGGCTCTCTCCCGGCGGGGCAACGGCGGGGCGGACCCGCTGGAACCGGCGGTCGAAGTTGACGAAGGTCCCGTCCTTCTCCAGCCAGGAGGCGACGGGCAGGACGATGTCGGCGTGCCGGGCCGTCTCGGACAGGAACAGTTCGTTGCACACGACGAACGGGCAGGCGTCCAGGGCCTGGGCCACCCGGTTGGCGTCGGGATCGGTGGCGCAGACGTCCTCGCCGATGACCCACAGGGCCCGCAGATCTCCCGCCCGTGCGGCGGCGAACATGTCCGGGATCCGCAGACCGAGCCGTGCGGGAACCGGTACGCCCCAGACGTCCTCCGCCCGTGCGCGGACCGCCGGGTCGGTGACCTTGCCGTACCCGGGCAGCAGGTCCGGCAGCGCGCCCATGTCGGAGGCGCCCTGCACGTTGTTCTGGCCGCGCAACGGGTTGACCCCGTAGCCCCGGTCGGTTCCCACGGCGCCGCGCAGGATCGCCAGGTTGGCCAGCGACCGCACCCCGTCGGTGCCGTGGAGGTGCTCGGTGACGCCCAGGCCGTAGACGATGGCCGGCCGCTCGGCCCCGCCGTACAGACGAGCGGCGGCGACCAGGTCCGTGGCGGGCACGCCGGTGATGCCCGCGACCCGGTCGGGCGAGTAGTCGGCCAGCAGCCCGGTGAGCTCCACAAGCCCGGTCGCCCGCTCGTGCAGGAAATCCTCGTCGATCAGCCCCTCGGCGAGCAGGACGTGGGAAAGTCCGTGGAACAGCGCGACGTTGGTGCCCGGGCGGGGCCGCAGGTGGACGTCGGCGTGCAGGGCGAGCCCGACCGCACGGGGGTCGGCGACGACCAGCCCAGCCCCGTGCAGCACGCGCCGCAGCAGCCGCGCTCCGACCACCGGGTGGGCCTCGACGGGGTTGGCGCCGACCACCAGCAGACAGTCGGCCCGCTCGACGTCGTCGAAGGTGTCGGTGCCACCGGAGAGCCCGAAGGACGCCGTCAAGCCGGTGGCGGAGGGGGAGTGACAGAGCCGGGAGCAGTTGTCGACGTTGTTCGTGCCGATGACGACCCGCATGAACTTCTGGACGAGGTAGTTGTCCTCGTTGGTGGCGCGGGCCGAGGAGATCGCCGCCACGGCGTCCGGGCCCCCGGCGTCGACGGCGGCACGCAGGCCCCGGGCCACATGGCCGAGCGCCTCGTCCCAGCCGACCGGCTCCAGCGTGCCGCCGCGACGGAGCAGGGGCCGGGTGAGCCGCTCGGGGGAGGTGCGGAAGCCGTGGGCGAAGCGGCCCTTCACACACGCGTGCCCGTGGTTGACCGGGCCGTCCCGGGCCGGCAGGACCGCCGCGACGTCACCGTCCTGGGCGACCACGTCCAGGGCGCAGCCCACACCGCAGTAGCCGCAGGTGGTGCGCGTCCGAGCCGTGGCTGGGGACGCGGACGTGATGCCGCGCGCCGGCCCGGGCTGGGTGATCGCGCCCGTGGGGCAGGTGTCGACGCAGCCTCCGCAGGCCACGCAGTCCGACTCGGCCCAGGGTCCGCCGGTACCCGGTGCCACCACCGTGTCCGCGCCTCTGCCGACCAGAGTGAGGGCGAAGGTCCCCTGCACCTCCGAGCACATCCGCACACACCGGCCGCAGGCGATGCACAGATCCCGGTCGAGGTGCACGTACGGGTGGGAGTCGTCCCCGCCCCGGCCCCCGGAAGCCTGCGCCGTCTCGGGACCGACGCCCATCGACCGGCAGACCTGGGCCAGTTCACTGAAATCGCCGTCGGCGAGCGCCCGGGCCGGCAGAGCGGAGACGATGACCTCCACCGCATCCCTGCGCAGTTGTACAAGGTCCTCCGTCGCGGTGTCGACGCGGGTGCCAGGGGACGACGGGGTGACACATGCGGCTGCGATGCGCCCATCCGCCCGTACCAGGCACGTACGGCACGACCCGGCAGGACTGAGCCGGTCGTCGGAGCAGAGCGCGGGCAGCTCGACCCCGGCCGCCCGCACCGCCGCGAGCAGTGAAGCGCCCTCGGGCACCGCCACGCCGGTCCCGTCGACCTCGACCACGATTCCTGTCATAGGCCCCACCCCGCCAGTCGATCCCCGTAGACACGGGCGAGGCTCCGCACGGCCGGGGGGATCCGCCGTCCGAAGGCGCACAGACTGGCCTCGGCCAGGACACGCGACAGCCGCTCCCACTCCCGGCCCGGCGGACTCCCGCCGTACGCCAGCTCCAGGCCGCGGCGCGAGCCGACCCGGCAGGGCGAACACGCCCCGCAGCTCTCGGCCGCGGCGAACTCCCAGACGTGCCGCAACACGTCCTGCGGCGCCACGCGCCGGTCGAAGGCCACCAGACCGGCATGGCCGAGGGCGGCGCCCCGAGCCGACAGGCCGGCCTCCGACAGAGGTACGTCCAGGGCATCGGCGGTGAGGAAGCCGCCCAGTGGCCCGCCGACCTGGAGAGCGGCGAGCTCGGCACCGTCCTTCAGGCCACCGCCCAGTTCCGTGACGATCCGCCGCACGGGCGTGCCGATCTCGACCTCGTGACACCCCGGCCGGGCGAACCGTTCGGAGAGACACACCAGCTTGGTCCCCGGCTCGGCGGGCGTGCCACGCCGGGCGTAGGCCGCGCCGCCTCGCCGGACGATCCACGGCACGGCCGCCAGGGTCTCCACGTTGTTGACCACCGTCGGCGCGTCCCACAGTCCCCGCTCGGTCGGGTACGGCGGGCGCGGCCGGGCACATCCCCGGCCGCCCTCCAGCCCCGCGACGAGTGCGGTCTCCTCACCGGCGACGTAGGACCCGGCGCCTTCGACGAGCCGGATGTCGAGCGCCGTGGCCGTACCGTGCACGGACGGGCCGAGATGGCCGTCGGCATGAGCGCGCCCCACGGCATCCCGCATCCGTGCCAGAGCGGCCGGGTACTCGGAGCGCACCAGAACCACGCCTTCGCGAGCCCCGCAGGCGAAACAGGCCAGGGCCAGTCCCTCCAGCACCCGCGCCGGATCGGCCTCCATCAGCAGCCTGTCGGCGTACGAGCCGGGATCCCCTTCGTCGCCGTTGGCCACGACCACCGTCCCGGGGGCGCGGCCGGCCGCTTCCCACTTCGCCGCCACCCGGAAACCCGCGCCGCCACGCCCTCGTAGCCCGGAGGCCGCGACCTCGCGGAGGACCTCGTCCGGGGCGCCCGTCACCGCCGCCGGCCACACCTGCCAGGAGGGTTCACCTGAGAGCACACCACTCAGCAGAACGGGGTCACCGGTGTCGTCGGACGCGGGGATCGCAGGTGCCGACGGTGGCTCCCGCCCGGTGAGCTGCGAGACGAGCGTCGGACCCGTGCAGGGGGTGTCGCCGTCGAGCGCGGCGGGCCCTGCGTAGCAGTAGCCCAGACATCGGACCTCCTGCACCGACACGTCACCGTCCGGCGATACCGTGCCGGGGCCGGCGCCCAGCGCGTCCTCGACGTCTGAGAGATGCCGTCCGGCCCGGGCCGCGAAGCAGGCAGTGGCCGCGCACACCCGGACATGACGGCGGCCGTGCGGGGTGGCGAGGTCCGCGTAGTAACTCGCGGGTCCGAGGGCGGCGGCAGCCGCCAGTCCGGCTCGGGTGGCGACAGCCGGAGCCCAGGCTTCGGGAGCGTTCGCTGTTCCCGCCCTGGCCTCGGCCAGGGACTCGATCAATCTGTCTCCCGGGCGCCCGCGCCGTGCGGCCCGGGCCCGGAACGCATCGAAACGGTCGGCAGGACCGACGGGAACCATGTCTTCATCGTGGCGGGAGCGGGACGAGGGCGCATCCCGGCCGCCTGCCCTCCTGGCCGACTTCGGCCCGCCTCGCCGTCAGCCTCGTGGAAGCGACCGGTGGCCTTGTGGAACCGACCAGTGGCCCGGCCGCGATCGGACCCCGCGTTGCCGCACACGCCATCGCTCACGCAACGTCCGGGACGCTTGTACGACCCGAACTCGCCCTCGGACGACAGACAGCGGACAGCAACCGGAGAGGCCGGTGCCGGGACGGTCGGCTTCCGACCGGGGACCACCGGCCCCTGATGCCACCGCCTGTCGGGACCAACACTTCAAGCAGCCTGAAGGAGGTTTCCATGACCCGCACCATCACCGTCGGACTGGACGGCTCGCCGGCGAGCCTGGCTGCCGCGGACTGGGCCGCGCGTGAGGCACAGCTCAGGGACCTGCCCTTGAGGCTTGTGACCGCGTGGGAGTGGCAGGCCCCCGCCTTCGCACCGGCGACCGGACTCGGTGTGCCGGTGCCGCCGAGTGACCTCCGGCGCGCATCGGCACAGCGCCTGCTGGCCCATGCGCGGTCCCGCGTCGGCGCAGCCCGTCCCGGGCTGCGCATCGACGCGGACGAGATCCCCGGTCTGCCCGTCCCGGCTCTGCTGAAGGCCGCCGAGGCCGCCGAGCTGCTGGCACTGGGCTCCCGCGGACTGAGCAAGACGGCGGGGTTTCTGCTCGGTTCCGTCTCCCATGCCGTCCTGGCCTCGTGCGAGCGGCCCGTCGTCCTGGTCCGTGCTGCCGAGCATGGCGAGGAGGCGGTGCTGCCGGAGCCCTCGGCGCGCGAAGTCCCCGCCGTCACCGACCACCGTGAGGTCGTCCTCGGCCTCGAACTGCACAGGCACGACGACGCAGTGATCGACTTCGCGTTCGACGCGGCTTCACGGCGTGGCGCACCCTTGCGGATCATTCACGGTTGGACGCCGTCGCCCTACTCGTACGGCGGCGAGCTCATGCCCGACCTGAGGGAGGACATGGTCCAGCAGGTGCGGCGCGAACTCTGCGACCTCCTGCGACCGTGGCAGGAGAGGTACTCCGCCGTGGAAGTCCGCGCGCAGGCCACGGTCGGTGGTGCGGGGCGACACCTGATCGACGCCTCCCACGATGCCGCTCTCGTGGTGGTGGGCCGGCAGATCCGTCGGGCGGCGGTCGGCGCTCATATCGGGCCGGTGACCCAGGCACTGCTGCACCATGCCGTCGCTCCCGTAGCGGTGATCTCGCACGACTGACCGGAAGGAGTGGACTTTCGTCGGCGTGATCCCGCCCTGTGCCGGCTTCCTCTCGCGTGTCCGACACGGGTGCACGACAGGGCCCGTTCGGCCCTGTCGTGCACCCGGTGAACGGGGGAGGGTGGGACGCGAATCCGGCAGGAACCTCCGTCGGCCCGAATCCTCGATCCGCAAGGGAACCCAGCATGTTAATAGGCGGCCTTGACCATGGCGTTGCCGCCGGTGGCGAGGATCAGCGAGACGCCGGGGTGGCGCATGAGGCTGCGGGTGGTCTCGACGGACGGGGCCTCGATCCACTGCACGCAGTTGTCCGGCGCGCCCGCCGACACCGCAGCATCCCTCACGACGCGGGCCGCTTCGGCGCTGCACCTTGGGCGGAGGGGTGGAACGCCAAGATCAGCCGGGTTGGCTCGGGACGGGAGAGGCACCGCGGGGGATCGGCGCCCCTCCCTCACCCCACTCTCCCGCCGGGCCCGGCGCGTCAGCAGGCGCCGAAGGGCCCCTCGCGCGTCCGTCCCGGCCCCGAACCGGCCGGGACCGTCGGCCCCGGCCGGGTCGAGCCGCAGCACGGCGTCGCCCCCCGCCGCGCTCACGGTTCGCGCACCGGTGGGGGCGGGGTGTGCCGCACCATCACGGAGGGACCATCGGAGGCAGGCCGGGGGCTGTACGGCCCGTGGAACACCGGTACGGCCGGGAGGAAGCTCGAAGCCATCGAAAGTCAGCGACCAGGGAGGGGCATGTCATGTTCACGATATCGTGGTGGGAGTCGACGGATCGGCCGAAGGACTCGCCGCCGCGCACTGGGCGGCCCGGGAGGCTCAGCGGCGGGGAACCGGGCTCAGCGTGATCCACGTCTGGCGCCACCATCCCCGTCCCGCGCCCTGCATCCCCATCGACAGCACCGAGCGCGACTGGCACGAACAGGCCCTGCACGAGGCAGTACGCAGCCTCGGCCGAAGGTGGCGCTGCGGAGGGCGAAGTAGCCGACGCGTCCGCTCAGGCCGAGCTCCGCGTACCGTCGCCTTGCCTCAGGGGCGAAGCAGTGGCGTGTACGGGCTCGAGGCGGTGCCAGGCCGCACGCGCAGTTTCCATGGGGGTCACCTTTTCTGAGGGTCGACGACAGCGTCTTCGCTGCGGTTCGCGTACTCGCCGTGCGCCCGGAGATGGTCGAGCAGCAGGTGGCTCAGCGGCTCGGGCGCTTCCTCGGGGATCCAGTGGCTGACGCCTTGGAGGATCTCGAATCGGTACGGCCCCTTGACCCATCGCTCGGTCTCCTGCGCGGCTGCCGGGCCGAACGCGCTGTCGTCCGTGCTCCAGACGTACAGCGTGGGAACGTCGATGACGCCGATCGCGCCGTCGGGGCGGCCGGCGCGGTACCAGTTCAGCGCAGCGGTGAGGGCGCCGGGCTTCGACAGGTGACGCACATAGGTGTCCGCACTGTCCTGCGGGACCTTTCCGGCGTAGAAATCGCGAAGCTCTTGGGCGTCGTGGGCCAGCATGCGCTCTTCGGTCGTGGGCGTTTCGCGCCAGTCGATCATGTAGTGCGAGCGACTGCGCTGGTCCTCATCCGTGCGCAGGGTGGTGGCCAGGGCGCCGGGGTGCGGGGTCGAGACGACCGCGAGGGTGCGCACGCGGCCGGGGTGGGCGTCAGCCGTCCACCAGGCCACCGCGCCGCCCCAGTCGTGGCCGACCAGGTCGAACGTCGCCCAGCCCAGTTCCTCCGTGATCGCCACGACGTCGTCGACGAGATGGCTGATCCGATAGTCCTCGGGCCGCCGGGGACGGGCCCCGGGGGAGTACCCACGCTGGTCGGGTGCCACCACCCGGAAGCCGTGCGCGGCCAACGCCTCGATCTGCCGTCGCCACACCACCCCCGTCTGCGGGAATCCGTGCAGCAAGAGCACCGGGCGGCCCCCGGCGGGACCGGCCGCGATCGCGTCGAACACGCCCGCATGCGTGGAGATGCTCAGCTGAGTCACGATCCACCCCTTCGTACCGACTGGTCGGTACCCTTGCGGCAAGGGGAGGGGCTGTCAAGAGCGCGCGGAGGTTGAACCTGACGTCGAATTCAAATATAACCGGTCGGAAGCGGACCCGACAGGAAACAGCGAGGCGACATGAGGGAAGCAGTCATCGTTTCGACGGCACGGACGCCGATCGGAAAGGCCTACCGCGGCGCGTTCAACGACACCCAGGCGCAGGAACTCGCCGCCCACGCCCTTTCGCACGCGGTGCGGCGCGCCGGTCTCGAGGGAGGCGAGGTCGAGGACGTCGTCTTCGGCTGCGCCGTGCAGCAAGGGTCCTCCGGGTTCAACGTGGCGCGTCAGGCCGCTCTGAGGGCCGGACTTCCGGACACCGTGTCGGGGATGTCGATCGACCGGCAGTGCTCGTCGGGTCTGATGGCCATGGCGACGGCCGCCAAACAGATCGTCACGGACGGCATGCAGGTCGCCGTCGGCGGCGGTGTCGAGTCGATCTCCCTGGTCCAGAACGACCACATGAACACCCACCGCATGACGGATCCCTGGCTCGTCGAGCACAAGCCGGGCATCTACCTGCCGATGCTGCAGACGGCGGAGATCGTCGCCGAGCGCTACGGCGTGAGCCGGGAGCGCCAGGACGAGTTCGCGCTGCTGTCACAGCAGCGCACCGCGGCGGCGCAGGAGGCCGGCCGGTTCGACCAGGAGATCGTCGCGCTCAGCAGCGTCAAGAAGGTCCTCGACAAGCAATCCGGGGAAGTGCGGGCCGAGGAGGTCACCCTGACCCGGGACGAGGGCAACCGCGCGTCGACCACCCTCGACGGCCTGGCCGGCCTGGCGCCGGTGCTGCCCGACGGTCAGGTGAGCGCGCACTCCAGCGTGACGGCGGGCAACTCCTCGCAGTTGTCGGACGGAGCATCGGCCTCGGTGCTGATGGAGGCGAAGGAGGCCGAGCGCCGCGGCCTGGAACCGCTGGGCGTCTACCGGGGTATGACCGTCGCCGGGTGCGCGCCGGACGAGATGGGCATCGGCCCGGTCTTCGCCATCCCGAAGCTGCTGAAGCAGCACAATCTCACCATCGACGACATCGGCCTGTGGGAACTCAACGAGGCCTTCGCCTCCCAGGCGCTGTACTGCCGCGACGAACTGCACATCGACCCGGAGCGGTTCAACGTCGACGGCGGCGCGATCTCGGTCGGCCACCCGTACGGCATGACCGGTGCCCGACTGGTGGGGCATGCCCTCATCGAGGGCAAGCGCCGCGGCGTTCGGTATGTGGTGATCTCCATGTGCGTCGGCGGCGGAATGGGCGCGGCCGGACTGTTCGAGGTCGTCTGAGCATGGATACGTTGTCGAACGTGGTGGAAAAGGCCCGAAACGCGGTCCTGGTGGACTTCGGCGGTGTCATCACCTCCAGTGTGTTGCGGGCCTTCACCGAATTCGGCGCCTCGCTCGGCGGCGACCCGCGCCTTCCGCTGGACCTCCTGAGCCGGGACGAGCCCTCACGCACCCTGCTGGCCGACCACGAGTGCGGCCGTATCGATGCCGCGGCCTTCGAGCGGGGATTCGCCGAGCGCCTCCGCGTCCATGGCGCGGAGGTGTCGGCCGAGGGGCTCACGGCCCGGATGCAAGCGGGAATGTCGATCGACCGGGACATGCTCGTGCTGCTCGGTGAGGTGCGAGCCGCCGGTCATCCTGTTGCGCTGGTGTCCAATGCGTTCGGCACCGGGACCTACGACGGCGTCGACCTCACGGCCGTCGCCGATGCGGTCGTCATTTCGTCCGAGGTCGGCATCCGCAAGCCTTCCCGGCGGATCTACGCGATCGCGTGTGAACGCCTCGGCATCGACCCCGAGGAGGCGGTCATGATCGACGATCTGCGGCAGAACCTCGACGGTGCGGCACGGATCGGAATCGAGGGCGTACTGCACACCAGCGCCGCCGACACCCGCCGCCAACTCGCCGAACGCTTCGGGATCACTGCCTGACCGATACTCGTCGACTGACCGACCGGACGCGCTGAGGGGGGCCGACGGGGGCATAAGCCTTTCCGTCTGCCCTTGGGGATTTATGACTATGGCGTCGGATTCAAGTAAAGTCCCGGGGATGGACACCACTGCGCCCGAGGAGACCGACAGCGAGCAGGCGCCGCCCGTGGCGCCCTTCTCGCAGCTTCGCGAGCCGCCCACGACACAGCGCGGAGCGCGGACCCGGGCCGCTCTGGTGAAGGCCGCGCGCAAGGTGTTCGAACGGGACGGTTACCTCGACACCCGCCTGACCGACATCACCAAAGAGGCCCGGTGCGCGGCGGGATCCTTCTACACCTACTTCGCCAACAAGGAGCAGGTGCTTGCCGCCGTCCTCCTGGAGGCGCAGGAGGACATGATGCACCCCGGCATGGGCCGGGTGCAGGGCACCGACGATCCCTATGCGGTACTCGAGGCGAGCAACCGCGCCTATCTCGCGGCGTACAAGCGGAACGCGAAGCTGATGGCACTGCTCGAGCAGGTCGCCCAAGTGGAGCCGGAGTTCCGTGAGTTCCGAAGGCGGCGCGGGGACGCGTTCATCCGCCGCAACGCCCGTGGTATCGCCGACCTGCAGGCGCGGGGTGTCGCAGACCGTGAGGTCGATCCGATGATGGCGTCCCGTGCGCTGTCCGGCATGGTCAGTGTCATGGCTTACAACGCCTTCGTGCGCAGTGAAGAGCAAGAAGAAGATGCGCCGGTGGACTTCGAGGAGCTCGTGTCCACGGTCACCCGCCTGTGGGCGAACGCCCTGCGGTTCCCCGGCCACCGCTGATCCGCCCGCCTCGCAGCCGCTCACACCCACGGGGTTGGGCGGCCTTCTTCGTCGGTTCCGCGCGGTCAACTATTGAACTTGACGTCGGATTCAATTATACAGGTCGGACGCATCGCACGCCCCGTCGACGGAGAGGGTCGCCGTGAACCTTGCAGAAAGAGTCGCCATCGTCACCGGTGGGGGCGGCGGCATCGGCAGCGCGCTGGTCGCACGGCTCGCTCGCGAGGGCGCCCGGGTCGTCGTCGCGGACCTCGACGCGGAGGCCGCGCGGGCGGTGTCGGAGACAGTCGACGCCGACCATCCGGGCACCACCGTCAGCGCCGGCGCGGACGTGTCGGACAGCGAGCAGATCCAGCAGTTGATCGACCTGGCGGAGAGCGCCTTCGGCCCGGTCGACCTCTACTTCGCGAACGCGGGCATCGGCGGCGCGCTCGGCCTCGACGTGAGCGAGCAGGACTGGGATCGCTCGATCGACGTCAACCTGCGAGCCCACATCCGTGCGGCAAAGCTGCTGGTGCCCCGGTGGCTCGAACGTGGTGAGGGCTACTTCGTCAGCACGGCCTCGGCGGCCGGACTGCTCACCCAGATCGGCTCCGCCACGTACGCCGTCACCAAGCACGCGGCCGTCGCCTTTGCCGAGTGGCTGAGTGTCACCTACGGCGACCGCGGGGTTCGGGTCAGCTGTCTGTGCCCGATGGGCGTGAACACCAGGATGCTGACCGCCGGGGAGGACTCCGGGGACGCGCTGGGAAGAGCCGCGACGCGGGCCGTCACCTCCGCTGGTGACGTCCTGGAGCCGGCCGAAGTCGCCGATGCCGTCCTGGCCGCCATCAAGGACGAGCGCTTCCTCGTCCTGCCGCACGAAGACGTTCTCGAGATGTACCGGCAGAAGGGCTCGGACTACGACCGCTGGGTACGCGGGATGCGCCGCTACCAGAGCTCCCTGCTGGCGCAGGCATGACCGGCGCGCCGGGCGAGCTCGTCCTCGCCGAACGCCGCGGGCAGGTACTGCTGGTCACGTTCAACCGGCCCGCCAAACTGAACGCCTGGACCGACGAACTCGAGGACCGCTATTTCGCCCTGCTCGACGCCGCCGAGGACGATCCGGACGTACGTGCCGTCGTGGTCACCGGCGCGGGACGCGGATTCTGCGCCGGAGCCGACCTGCAACGGCTGCAGGCGGTCGGCGAGGTCTCCGAGGCGGCCCGGGCCCTCCGCCGCCCCCGGGACCTTCCACGAACCCTGCGCAAGCCGCTGATCGGAGCGGTCAACGGAGTGGCCGCCGGCCTCGGCATGGTGGAGGCGCTCTACTGCGACCTTCGCTTCGGCTCGCCCTCGGCCCGCTTCACCACGGCATTCGCGCAGCGTGGGCTGATCGCCGAGTACGGGATCTCCTGGCTGTTGCCCCGGCTGGTGGGGCACAGCCGAGCAGCGGACCTGCTGCTGTCGAGTCGCATGGTGGATGCCGAGGAGGCCTTCCGTATCGGACTCCTCGACCACCTGGTCACCACCGGCAGCGTGGTCGATGCCGCTGTCGCGTACGCCGCCGATCTGGCGGAGCGCTGCTCCCCGGCATCCATGGCCACCATCAAGAGTCAGCTGAGCAACGACGCGGACGGCACCTACGCCGATTCCGTGACCCGGGCGGAGGGCCTGATGCTCCAGGCCTTCCGCGGGGCCGATGTCGTCGAAGGCGTGGCCAGTCACCTGGACAAGCGCTCGCCCGACTTTCCCTCCCTACCCGTAAGGAGTTCGGATGTCCCTGTTTGAGACGTCGGACCGTGCCAAGAAGTACCGGGCGGATCTGCTCGAGTTCATGGATGAGCACATCTACCCCGCCGAGGCGGTGTACGACGAGCAGATGCGCGCGTCGGGCGACCCGCACTTCCACCCGCCGATCCTCGAGGAGCTCAAGGCGGAGGCGCGCAGGCGCGGACTGTGGAACCTGTTCCACCCGCACCCGGAGTGGGGCCCCGGCCTGACGAACCTCGAGTACGCGCCACTGGCGGAGATCATGGGCCGCAGTCACATCGCCTCCGAGGCGTGCAACTGCAACGCGCCCGACACCGGCAACATGGAGGTGCTCACCCTCTTCGGCACCGACGAGCACAAGGGGAAGTACCTCAAGCCGCTGCTCGACGGGACGATGGCCTCGGCCTTCGCGATGACCGAGCCGCGTGTCGCCAGCTCCGATGCCACCAACATCGAGCTGCGGATGGAACGCGACGGCGACGAGTACGTGCTCAACGGCCGCAAGTGGTTCGCCTCGAACGCGATGCACAAGAACTGCAAGGTGCTCATCGTGATGGGCAAGACCGACCCCACGGCGGCGCCGCATCGCCAGCAGTCGATGATGGTCGTACCCGTGGACGCCCCCGGCGTCACCGTGGTCCGCAACCTCCCGGTGTTCGGGTACGCGGACCGCGAGGGCCATGCGGAGATCATCTTCGAGAACGTCCGGGTGCCGGCCAAGGACCTCCTCAAGGGCGAGGGCGAGGGTTTCGCCATCAGCCAGGCCCGGCTCGGGCCCGGCCGCATACACCACTGCATGCGGGCCATCGGCGCGGCCGAGCGGGCACTGGAACTGATGTGCCGGCGCGCACAGTCACGGGTGACCTTCGGCAGCCCGGTCGCCGAACGGTCGAACATCCAGGACTGGATCGCGGAAGCGCGGATCGACATCGAGATGATCCGCCTGCTCACGCTCAAGGCCGCGTATCTGATGGACACGGTCGGGAACAAGGAAGCGCGCACCGAGATCGCGGCCATCAAGGTGGCGGCCCCCGACATCGCGTTGAAGATCGTCGACCGCGCGATCCAGGTGCACGGGGGAGCGGGAGTGACCGACGACTTCCCCTTGGCGATGATGTACGCGCATCTGCGGACGCTGCGGCTGGCGGACGGTCCCGACGAGGTTCACAAGCGGGCCATCGCCAAGCAGGAACTGCGGAAGTACCGCGACGCGGCGGCGGTGAACTGAAGATGGCAGGACTCGACCTCACCGGTCGTACAGCCGTCGTCACCGGGGCCTCGCGCGGTATCGGGCTGGCGATAGCCCAGTCCATCGCCGAGGCCGGCGCAAACGTCGTCCTCACCTCCCGGACCCAGGAGGCGGCGGAGGCCGCCGCGGCCCAGGTCAAGGGCACAGCGGTCGGCGTGGGAGCGCATGCGGTCGACGAAGAGGCGGCCCGGCGCTGTGTGGATCTGACGCTCGAGCGCTTCGGCAGTCTGGACATCCTCGTCAACAACGCGGGGACCAACCCGGCCTTCGGGCCGGTCATCGACCAGGACCACGGCCGGTTCGCGAAGACCTTCGACGTGAACCTGTGGGCGCCCGTCCTGTGGACGGGTCTGGCCACGCGAGCCTGGATGGGGGAGCACGGCGGTGCGGTCGTCAACACCGCGTCGGTGGGCGGCCTGGCCTCCGAGGCGAACATCGGGCTGTACAACGCCTCGAAGGCCGCGCTGATCCATCTCACCAGGCAACTGGCCCTGGAACTCTCGCCGAAGGTCCGCGTCAACGCCGTGGCACCCGGGGTGGTGCGCACAAAGCTGGCCGAGGCTCTGTGGAAGGAGCACGAGGAGGAGGTGTCCGCCTCGGTGGCGCTGGGTCGCATCGGGGAGCCTGCCGACATCGCGTCCGCGGTCGCCTTCCTCGTCTCGGACGCCGCGAGCTGGATCACCGGCGAGACGATGGTGATCGACGGCGGCCAACTGCTCGGTGATGCGCTCGCGTTCAGGCAAGGAGCCGGAATCGGTGTCTAGCGCGGACATCGTCGGAATCGACGCCGGGGCGGTGGGCCGCTGGTTCGCCTCCCTCGGCGTCGGCTTCGCCGGACCCCTGGCCTTCGAGCGGACCGGGCTGGGCCAGTCGAACCTGACGTATCTCGTAAAGGATCAGGACGGCCACGGATGGGTGCTGAGGCGCCCACCGCTGGGTCACCTGCTGGCGTCGGCGCACGACGTGGCCCGCGAGGCGCGGATTCTGACCGCCCTGGAGAACACCGCCGTCCCGACTCCGCGGGTGCTCGGGCTGACCGACGATCCCGCCGTGACCGACGTCCCGCTGCTGCTCATGGAGTTCGTGGACGGCCAGGTCGTCGACACGATGTCGATCGCGCGGTCGTTGACGCCCGAGCGTCGCCGGGCGATCGGGATGTCGTTGCCGCGGACTCTGGCGAAGATCCACGCGCTGGATCTCCAGGTGACCGGGCTGACCGGTCTCGCCGGCCACAAGCCGTACGCGCGGCGTCAGCTCAAGCGCTGGCCGGCCCAGTGGGAGAGGTCCAGGACCCGCGAGCTGCCCGCCCTGGAGGACCTCACCCGGCGCCTCGTCGCGGCAGTCCCCGAGCAGCGCGAACTGACCCTCGTGCACGGCGACTTCCATCTGCGCAACGTCATCACCTCCTACGACACCGGGGAGGTGACCGCGGTGCTCGACTGGGAACTGTCGACGCTGGGGGACCCGCTCGCGGACCTGGGCAGCCTGCTGGCCTACTGGCCGGCGAAGGGCGAGAACACCTCGGGCGACTTCGCCGCGACCGCTCTCGACGGCTTCCCGACCCGTGAGGAACTCGTGGCGGCGTACTCGGCGGCGTCGGGACGCGACCTGACGGCGCTGGGCTACTGGCACGCCTTGGGACTGTGGAAGGTCGCGATCATCGCGGAGGGCGTCATGCGCCGCGCGATGGACGAACCGCGGAACAAGGCCGCGTCCGGGACGCCGACCGCGGAGCGCATCGACGCACTGGTGGCGAAGGCCCACGAAGTCGCGGACACCGCAGGTGTCTGAACCGATCGCCCGCACACGGGACTTCGACACTCAGGTACACAGGAAAGGAGCGGTGATGAGCCGAGCAGTCTTCGCGCGTACGCCGATCGGTGGGGCGCGCATGGGTGCGGCAGAGCTGATCGGGGTGGTGTCGTGAACCCCGCCGCGCTGTTCGACGTCAGCGGAAAGACCGTGGTGGTGACCGGCGGTTCACGCGGAATCGGGCTGATGATCGCGCACGGTTTCGTGGCGGCCGGGGCCACGGTGATCATCAGTTCCCGCAAGGCCGAAGCGTGCGAGAAGGCGGCAGCGGAGTTGAACGCACTGACGTCCGCCGGCGCCGGAACCTGTCTGGCGCACCCGGCGGACCTGTCCACCACCGAGGGCCTGGAGAGCCTGGCCGAGCGGGTCGCCGAGGTCGCGCCGCGGCTGAACGTCCTGGTCAACAATGCGGGAGCCGCCTGGGGTGCGCCGCTCGGCGAGTTCCCCGACTCGGGCTTCGACAAGGTGCTGAACGTCAACGTCAAAGCCGTCTTCTCGCTGACCCAACGCCTGCTGCCGCAATTGCGGGCGGCCGCCACCGCGGAGGACCCCGCGCGAGTGATCAACATCGGGTCGATCGACGGACTCGTGGTCTCCGCGTCCGACAACTTCTCCTACGTCGCGAGCAAGGCGGCGGTGCACATGCTGACCCGCAAGACGGCCGCCGCGCTGGCCAGTGATCACATCACTGTCAACGCTCTTGCGCCGGGCCCGTTCCCGACCAAGATGATGGCGCACGCCCTGGACGACCCCGAGTCGCGGGACGCCGTGGTCGAGCGGGTGCCCCTCGGCCGCGTCGGCACTCCCGAGGACATCGCGAGTCCCGCGATCTTCCTCGCCTCCCGCGCGGGCGCCTACCTGACCGGCACGGTGATTCCCGTGGACGGCGGGATCTCCGGGACGCGCTGACCGGTAAGCAGGTGAAGTGGTCCATCAGCTACCTCGACGGTGGCGGCCTTTGTCAGCCTGAGGCCCCGAGGATCCCTCGGGCCCGAAAAGCTGGTCGCCCACCGCCGTGAGCACCTGGCCGCCTGCAAGGACCCTCGGACCGTCAGCATCCGGGACGAGCTGCCCAAGACCACCAGCGGCGAGATCCTGCGCCGCGAACTGCGCGGGAGGACGTCCGCGTGACGAGTGAGAGGAGCCGAAGCATGGTCGGTCTGCCAGAGGTCCTGGCCCTCGACGAGACCGGGCCGGACCGGTTCCGGTCGGACCCCATCCCCAGCGAGTGGGCGCGGACGTTCGGTGGGCAGATCGCCGCCCAGTCGCTGATGGCCGCGGCGCGCACCCTCGACCGGTCGTACTCGGCCCACTCGCTGCACGGGTACTTCCTGCGGCCCGGCCGTCCGCACGAGCCGACCGTCCATCTGGTCGAGCGGCTCCGCGACGGCGGCAGCTTCTGCACCCGCCGGGTGACCGCGGTCCAGGCGGGGGAGGCGATCTTCACGGTGACGGCGTCGTTCCATCGCGGGGACGAAGGGTTCTCCCACCAGGTGGACATGCCGGCCGTGCCGGCGCCGGACGACATCCCGGAGTCCGACCGCATCAACGGCTGGGGCATGCCACGGCCCGCGGAGTGGAGCCACTGGGAGATGCGCTGGGTGCCGGGGGGCGAGAGGGGCCACGCCCCGGGGGCGCCGGCCTGCCAGCGGGTGTGGATCCGGTACGGACGCCCGCTGCCGGACGACGGTGCCGTCCACGCCTGCGCACTGACCTACCTCAGCGACATGGCGCTGCTGGGCTCCGCGCGGCTGCCGCATCCCCCAACCGCCGTACAGGGTGCGTCGTTGGACCATTCGCTGTGGTTCCTGCGTCCCTTCCGCGCGGACGAGTGGCTGCTGTACGACCAGGTCTCCCCTTCGGCCGAGCACGGACGGGCGCTCACCCGCGGAAGGCTGTTCGATACGGGCGGGCGTCTGGTGGCCGCCGTCGCGCAGGAGGGACTCATGCGCTTCGACCGGCCACGTCCGACGAAGGGCGGTGACAGGGAAATCTCCCTGTCACCCCCTGCTTCAGCTGTCCCCGACCCGCGTTGACCACCGATTCGTCAAGCAACGGCTGTCGCCGTGGCGGGCGCGGTGCCCGGCGCGGCGACGGGGCTCGCACCGCGGCACGCAGGCGCCACGCGTTTCAGCCGGGCGGTGCCGACAGATGGATCAGGATGCCGCACACCTCGTCGACGATCTCCTGGGCCTCCGTCTCGTCACCGCAGTCGCCCAGCTCGCGTGCCGCCCCGCCGATCACGGTGGTGAGCACTCTCACCCGCACCCGGCCGGCGCGTCGCTTCTCGTCCACCTCCAGCAGCCGGGCGTTGCGCCGTACCCACGCGCGGTCCCACTGGCGGCGCAGCGCGTCGAAGCCCGTGGGGCCGTCATCCTCCACGAGGAGTCTGCCGAACCGCCGGTTGTCCCAGGCGCCCTCCAGGTACGCCCTGGCTCCCGCCACGAAAAGGGCGATGGGGTCGTCCACGCCGCGGCCTCGCTCGGCGGTCAGCGTGGCCGCGGTCCGGCGCTCCTGTGCCTCCCGGAACTCCTCCCACAGAGCGAGGTAGAGCCCTCGCTTTCCGCCGTAGTGCTGGAAGAGGCTGCCCACCGGCATGCCGGAGCGCGCCGCGATCTCGGCGAGACCGGCGTCGGCATAGCCGCGCTCGGTGAACACCGCCAGCGCGGCGTCCAGAAGCGCACTCCGGACCGTTCGGTTCTGCCCGGTGGGTGCCTCCTCGGTCCCCGCGAACTCCATGATGCCGCTCACTGGTGATCCCCACCTTCCCCGGCCCCGTCGCGGATGGCGAGGGCGACCAGCAGTTCCAGGAGGTCGGCGATCCGGCGCGGATTGCGCCCGGTGCGTTCCTCGATCCGGCGCAACCGGTAGTGCGCCGTGTTGTGGTGTATCCGCAGCCGGTCGGCGGCCAGCCGCAGGTTGAGGTCGGCCTCCGCGAAGGCCTGTACGGTGGCCGCCAGCGTGTCGCCACGTCTGCGGTCGTCCTCCAGCAGCGCACGCACGCGGGGATCGACCAGCTGGCGGGCGAGGTCGTCGGCGCGCAGCGCCAGGTAGTCGAAGGGGGACAGGCGCGGCAGTGCCGCCACCCCGCCCCCGCTCGGTACGAGGTCGAGGGCGGCGCGTGCCTCCTCGTAGGCGCGTGGCAGTTCGCCGGCGCCCTCGGCGACCGTGCTGATGCCCATGGAGAGCATGGTTCCCTCGCGCGCGAGCCGCCGCTGCACCGCCTCGAAGTGGCTGCAGATGTCCTCCGCGTCCATGCCGGTGCGGACCACCGGCACGGCCACCACCTCGCCGTGGCGCACGACGACCAGGGTCCGGCCGGCCCAGGGCCCGGCGATACCGATGGACGCGCTGGTCGCGTATCCGTGCTCGGCCGAGGTGAGGTCGCCGGTGCGGGTGTCGTCGACGCACACCGCCACGACCGCCATCATCGGCGAGTGCGGCCCTATGCCGTACGCCTGCGCCGCGGCGAGCAGCGGACCGCGCGCCGGTGCCGCGCCGGCCAGGAGCTGGTCCAGGAGGTCCCGGCGCTCCCGGTCCGCGTCGGCGACCACGTGTTGCTGGTACTCGACATAGGCCTGCGCGGCATGCGTGCTGGCGAAGTCGACGTACCGCATCAGCGGTGTGACGAGGGACAGCGCGGCCTGCTGTGCCTCTGCAGACGTGCCCGCGCAGTCCAGCAGCACGTCCCACAACACCTGCCGGCCGACCCGGAAGGCACTGATCCAGTCCTCGAGGGCGAACCCCGCGCGTGCTCTGCGCATGGCCGCCGCGCGGCTGAAGACCAGGTCCTCGGGGGCGATGTCCCGGCCGCCGGCCAGTGCCGCCAGCTGCATCCGGTAGTGCGTGAGGACCTGGTCCCGTACGTCGTCGAAGAACCGCTCGTCCTGCAGCGCGTACGACGGGATCTCCGTGCGCATGACCGCGACAGCGGTCTTCGCCACCTCCTCGAGCCGGTCCTGGACGGCGTGCAGGATCCGGTGCCGCTCCCGGCTGAGCGGGTCGGAGAGTGCGGGGGCGCCCAGTGCGGGTCCGCGAGACATGGCGCCGATCGTCGCTGCCCTCCTCGTGTCCCGTCAACAGGCCCGGCGGGCGGCCTACCGGGGGAGCTGGGCGCGGCGCACAAGTCGGTGGCCACGAACTTGGGTGCTCGTACCCAATGTGCGCTCGGAAGGCCCCCACCTACTGTGACGTTCGCCCACCCCCCAGCACCTCGGAAGGGGCGTCACTCATGCTCGCGGTCGACGGTATCAGCGTGCGCTTCGGCGGGATCACGGCACTGGACGGTGTCGCGTTCGCCGTCGAGCCGGGCACCGCCGTGGGGCTCATCGGACCGAACGGAGCCGGCAAGACCACCTTGTTCAACTGCCTCACCAGGCGCTGCACCCCCGATGCGGGGACGGTGCGATTCGAGGACGAGGACCTGCTCGCCCTCCCGCCGCACTCCGTGGCCGGGCGCGGCATCGCCCGCACCTTCCAGAACCTGGGTCTGTTCCCGCTGCTCACGGTCCGGGAGAACGTCATGGTCGGCGCCCACGGCCAGGGGCGCACGGGACACCTCGCCGCGGCGCTCCGGCTGCCCCGCGTCCGGCGGGAGGAGAGGGAACTACGTGACCGGGCGGACGACTTGCTACGGCGTCTCAGCCTGGCGGAGGTCGCCGACCACCCCGCCTCCGGGCTGCCGTTCGGCACGCTCAAACGCGTCGAACTCGCCCGGGCGCTCGCGGTACGGCCCCGGCTGCTGTTGCTCGACGAACCCGTCAACGGGCTCAGCCACGGCGAGGTGGACCAGTTCGCGGATCTGGTCCGCTCGGTGCGCGAGGACTTCGACCTGACGCTCCTGGTGGTCGAACACCACATGGGGTTCGTGATGGGCCTGTGCGACAAGGTGGTCTGCCTCGACTTCGGGCGCAAGATCGCCGAAGGCTCACCGGAGGAGATCCAGCGCGACCCGGCGGTCATCGAGGCGTACCTGGGGGTGGCGGCATGACGGAACCCACCACCGACAGCACCGAAGCCGGACAGGTGAACGCGGAGCCGGACTTCCTGAAGGTCACCGGGCTGCATGCCGGATACGGTCAGGTCCGCGTGCTCCAGGGGCTTGACTTCTCCGTCGCACGCGGCGAGGTGTGCGCGATCCTCGGCCCCAACGGCGCGGGCAAGACAACGACACTGCGGGCCCTGTGCGGCATGGTCCGCGGACGCGGCTCGGTGACGTTGAACGGCACGGAGCTGCTGGGCCGCTCGCCCGAGCAGACCGCCCGTCTCGGCGTGGCGCACGTGCCCGAGGGCCGGGGCACCTTCAACGACCTGACCGTCGAGGAGAACCTGCGCATCGGCGCCCACGTGCGCACCGGCCAGTGGCGGCGGGGCAGCGCCGAACGCGTGGCCGTGGCGGCCGACCTGGAACGGATCTACGGCTACTTCCCCAAGCTTCGCCAGCGGTCCCGCCAGGCCGCCGGCAGCCTCAGCGGCGGCGAACAGCAGATGCTCGCCATCGGCAGGGCGCTGATGCTGCGGCCCGCCCTGCTGCTCCTGGACGAGCCGTCGCTGGGGCTCGCGCCGCTGGTCACGCGCGAGCTGTTCGAAATCGTCCGTGCCGTCAACGAGGAGGAACGCACCACCGTGGTCGTCGTCGAACAGAACGCCCAGCTCGCGCTGGATGTCGCGCACCGGGCGCACGTACTGGAGGCCGGCCGCCTGTTGCTGTCCGGGCCGTCCCGGGAGATCCGCGAGGACGGGCAGGTCGCCGAGGTCTACCTCGGTGTCTCCGTCCGCTCCGCGAAGGACGGGGAAGCGCCGTGACCGAACTGCTCCAGCAAGTGGTGGAAGGGGTCGGCTCCGGCGCTGTCTATGCCAGCCTGGCGCTGGCCCTGGTGCTGATCCACCGGTTCACCGGCATCGTGAACTTCGCCCAGGGCGAGCTCGCCATGATCTCCACGTACGTGGCGTGGCAGCTCGTGGCGTCCGGGATGTCCTTCTGGCTCGCGCTGCCGGTCACCCTGGCGGTGTCGTTCGCCGGCGGCATGCTGGTCGAGCGGATCGTCATCCGTCCCGTGCAGAATGCGCCCGAACTGACGACGGTCATCGTCACCGTGGGCCTGTTCATCTTCGTCAACGCGATGGCCGGTCTCATCTGGTCGTTCACCGTGAAGGACTTCCCGCAGCCGTTCCCCGACGGCGGGATCGACCTGGCCGGGGTACGCGTGGACTGGTCGACACTCGGGATCATCGCGGTGGTGGCCGGCGTGATGGGGCTGCTGTACCTGCTGTTCCAGCACACCTCCAGCGGTCTGGTGATGCGGGCGGTCGCCTGCAACCCCGCATCCGCCCGGCTGTCGGGCATCAGGGTGGGCCGGGTGCTGATGCTCGGCTGGGGGCTGGCCGCGACAGTCGGCGCCGTGTCGGGCGTGCTCGTCGCCCCGCTGCTTTTCCTCGAGCCCAACATGATGGGCGGGGTGCTGATCTACGCGTTCGCCGCGGCCACCCTCGGAGGCTTCGACAGCCCGGTCGGCGCGGTCGTCGGCGGCCTGTGCGTGGGCGTCGCCGAGACGCTGGCCGGGGCGTACGTGGACGTCGTCGGCGCCGATCTGAAGGTGGGCGTACCCCTGGTGATCATCCTGGCGGTGCTGTTGGTGCGGCCCCAGGGCCTGTTCGGACGGGCGGCGGTGGAACGCGCATGAGCACGATCGTCGCGACACTCGCCACCGACCGCGCCCGGCGTCTGCGGGCCGCGCTCACCGCGCTGCTCGTGGCGGCCGTCGCCGTCACCGCACCGTTCTACTTCGCCCCCTTCCAGGTCTTCCAGCTGACCATGGTGCTGCTGTACGCGGTGGCGCTGGCCGGACTGAACCTGCTGGTCGGATTCGGCGGGCAGATCTCGCTCGGGCACGGCGCGTTCTTCGCGGCAGGGGCCTACACGGCGGCGGTCATGCTCGACCGGTACGACACCGGTCACCTGGCCACGCTGCCGGCCGCGGCCGCCGGATGCTTCCTGCTGGGCCTCGGTTTCGGCGTGCCCGCCCTGCGACTGCGCGGACTGTACCTGGCGCTCGTCACCCTCGCGTTCGCGGTGTTCCTGCCGCCGCTGCTCAAACGGCTCGAACCGGTGACGGGCGGCTCCATGGGTCTGACCGTGGACAAACTGCAACCGCCCGCGTGGAGCGGGATGGCCGAGGACCAGTGGACGTACTTCGTCGTCCTCGCGGTCACAGCGGTGTCCCTGCTGCTCGCCCGCAACCTGCTGCGGTCCCGGGTCGGCCGGGCACTGCTCGCCGTGCGGGACAACGAGAGCGCCGCGGAGGTCATGGGCGTACGGCTGTCGCTGCACAAGACCCTCGCCTTCGCATGGAGCGCGCTGTTCGCGGGTGTCGCCGGGTGCGTCTACACCTGGGTGATCGGCTTCGTCTCACCCGACTCGTTCAGCTTCGTCCTGTCCATCACCCTGCTGGCCGGCCTGGTGGTCGGAGGGCTCGCCTCGCTGTACGGACCGCTGCTGGGAGCGGCCTTCGTGATGTACGTCCCGAGCGTCGCCCAGGACATCAGCGAGGCGGCACCCGGTGTGGTGTTCGGCCTGCTGATCATCGCGGGCAGCGGCCTCGCGTACTCCTCGCTGCCCGCGCTGATCGTGCGCGCGGTCCCGGCGTCGGAGACGGGCGCGGCCAACGGCCTCAACACCCTGATGCGTTCCATCGGCATCTCGGTGTCGATCGCCGTGATCGGCATGGTGCTGGCGAACACCGCGAACACCGTGGGCGGTGTCGAGATCCCGACCATGCAC